>PXSC01000072.1:0-975 GCA_003023535.1 Halobacteriales archaeon QS_9_70_65
AGGTCGACCAGCGCGTCGATGGGGTCCATGCCGGTGTTCTCCGCGAGCGTGCGCGGCAGGACGTCGACGGCGTCGGCGAAGGCGTCGATGGCCAGCTGGCGGCGGCCCTCGACGCTGGCGGAGCTGGCGCGGATGTGGTCGGCGACCGCGATCTCGGTGGCGCCGGCGCCGGGGACGACGCCGCCGGCGTCCAGCGCGGCGGTGGCGACGTCCAGGGCGTCACGGAGCGCGCGCTCGAGCTCGTCGGTGACGTGTTCGGTGCCGCCGCGGGCGAAGACGGTGACGGTCTCGGCGGCCGCGCCGCCCTCGATGAAGGCGAGCTCGCCGTCGCCGAACCGCTCGACGGTGAGGCCGTCGGCCTCGCCGAGGCGGTCGGCTTCGAGATCGTTCAGCGTGCCGACGGTGCCGGCGCCGGTCGCCCGGGCGACCGAACGGGCCTCGTCGTCGTCGACGGACTCGAAGGCGAGAACGTCGTTCTTCGCGAGGTAGGAGCCGACGGTGTCCTCGACGTCGCCGGTGACGAAGGCGACGTCGACGCCGGCGTCGGCGATGGTGTCGGCGTAGTCGCGGAGCTCGGACTCCTCGGCCTCGATGGCGGCGTTCAGCTGGTCGACGCTGGAGATGTCGTACTCGGCGTCGATTTCGGCCTCCTGGACCTCCAGGTCGACGTCGAGAACGGCGATGGTCGCGTCCCTGAGCCGCCGGGGCATGTTCTCGTTGACGGGCTCCTCCTCGCTGATGACGCCCTGGACCAGCTCGGTGGCGGAGGCGCCGGGACCGGTCTGGGTCCGGATGGTGATGGCGTCGCGGTCGACGCCGTCGTCGTTTTCGACCTGCCGGACGGCGGAGACGATGGTCTCGGCGAGCGCCGCGGCGTCCATGTCGCCGGTGCCCTTGCCGGTCATCGACGACTCGGCGACGGAAGCCAGCTCGTCGTCGTCGACGTCGTCGGCGAGCGTCTGCTCGTCGATGGCC
>PXSC01000072.1:1015-7613 GCA_003023535.1 Halobacteriales archaeon QS_9_70_65
TCCTGTGTCTCGGCGACCTCGACGATCATCGACGCCGCCGGGTGCTCGATGTCCATCTCCTGGAGGATGGTGGCGCCGTCGTTCGTGATGACGACGTCCCCGGAGTCGGAAATGAGCATCTTGTCCATCCCTCGCGGCCCGAGGGTCGTCCGGACGGACTCGCTTACGGCCTTGCCGGCCGTGATGTTCGACGACTGTGCGTCCTTTCCGCTGGTGCGTTCGGTGTCCTCGTCGAGAATGAACAGCGGCTGTCCGCGCCGCTGGCGCATCTGCTGTGACATGTTCGGTCCGTACGTCGTCAGCGGTTCTATATAGTATTTTCGTAAGCCGGCCGCGACGGAGGTGGGTCGGTCCCCGCTGTTGCGGGTGGGTTTTTATCGGGAGTCGTACACCGCGACGGCCCGGTCGGTCCGGCTGCTCTCGCCGTTCGGGTTCCGCTTCGGCGACCGGTCGGCGTAGCGGGCCCGGATGCCGTCCGCGTAGCCGGCGACGCCGCCGACGGCGACGTCGCGGCCGCTGCCGAGCCAGCGGGTCGGGCTGGCGTCGCCGCGGACGACATCCCGGAGGGTGTCGGCGGCGTCGACCGCCGCGTGGCGGACCGTTCGAAGCGGGACCGTCGGGTGGAGGCCGTAGTTCTTCGCCAGCCGGTAAGCCAGCGAGTAGTACCGCCGGCGCCAGTTCCGCTCGGTCGTGCCGCCGTCCGGCGCGGCCTCCCGGGAGACGCACATCTCGGCGGCCCAGGCGACCCCGTGACCGAGACCGGCGACGCGGTGGGCGGCGTCGCGGGCGCCGCCGGTCGCCAGGTTCTCGTCGAAGCCGTCCAGCGCCTCGAGCACCTCGCGGGTGAACGCCGCGTTGCCGCCGTTGAAGTAGGTCACCGACCGGCCGCAGATGGCCCGCGTCTCGATGGCGTCGGCCGTGACGCCGGCGCGGAGCTGTTCGTGGGCCGGGCCGGTCGCGACGTCGGCCGCCGGGAGGGTCGCCTCGACCGCCCGGCACCAGCCGGCCTCGACCCGAACGGTCGGCAGCAGGAAGGCGACGACGTCGCCGTCGGCCCGGCCGAGGCCGGCGTTGCGGGCGGCGTTGACGTTCCTGTCGTCGATCTCGACGAGCACGTCGACGTCGTCCCGCGCCCGTACCATCCCGCTGGTCCCGTCGGTGGACGGTCCGTTGACGACGACCACCTCGTCGGGCGCCTCCGACGACAGGGCGTCGAGACAGCCCTCGAGTTGGTCGCGGTCGTTCAGCGCCGGAACGACCACCGAGATGTCCATGCGGCCGACTCCGCACCCGAGTGATAAAAGCCCCGCGCCCGACGCCGGCTCAGCCGGGGACGCGGGTGTCCCAGTAGGAGACCGAGGCGAGTCGACTGCCGGCGGGCGACCGCCCGACCGTCGCGTCCAGAGCCCGGAACGGCCCGGCGAGCCAGCCGGGCACCTGCCGGTAGAAGCCGTACGGGACGACGAAATCGTGGCTGGCGCCGACCAACCGGAGGTCGGCGCCGACGACCAGCTCCCGGACCTCCCGCTCGGAGTAGAGCCGCGACCCCATCGGCAGCGCCCAGTTGTAGATCGACCGGGCGGAGTAGCGCTTGAACGTGTCGAAGAACACCTGCTCGCTGGCGACCCGCCGGAGCTCGCTCATGAACCCCTCGGGGTCGGGTGCCAGGTGGAAGAACCGCATCGCGAACACCGAATCGAAGTGGTCGTCCGGGAACGGCAGACCGCCGGCGTCGGCCTGCATGAACTCGACCGATTCCTCGACGCCCGTGGCCCGCGCCTTCACCCGCCCCTGCTCGAGCATCGCCTCGGAGATGTCGACCCCGACGATGTCGGCCCCGCGGGCGGCGAGGGCGGTGCTGAACCGTCCGGTTCCACAGGCGACCTCCAGGATCCGCCGGCCGTCGACCGGCGAGAGCGCCTCGAGAGCCGCCTTCTTCTCGCGACGGTCGACGTAGCGGCCGCCGCGGGAAAACCGCTTGTCCTCGTAGGTCTCGGCGACGTCGTGTTCCTGGTACCACTCCCGTCCTTTCACGCTAGTTCGTCCGTCCCGGCCGTGCTACAAAAGGATGCTGGATAGACCGGAACCGGCCGACGACGCGCCGTTACCGCGGCTGCCGCGGCGGAACTCCCGGGCGTCGGAATATAAGGGTTCATTATATACATGGAAGTGTAGGTATTGTTTTGACACACTTGTAGCGAAGCTTTACAATCGGGGTCCGTGGACTGGACGCATGACCACGACCACGACCACGGAGGAACGCTCGCCTCAGGCCGACTCGCCGTTGGCGGACCCCGACTACCGCGACCGGCTCCGCGAACTGCCGCCCAGCGCGAAGCTCGTCGCGAAGGTGCTGGAAGGGGCCTCGCCGCTCTCGCAGGGTCAACTTGCCGAGGAGTCGCTGCTGCCCGACCGCACCGTCCGGTACGCCCTGAACCGCCTCGAGGATGAAGAACTCATCGACTCCCGCTACTCCTTCGACGACGCCCGCAAGCAGGTCTACTTCCTGGCGGACTGAAGCCCCGACTTTTTTGCACGGGCCGGCGAAGCCGGCCCGGCAAAAACGTCCTCAGAAGCGCGTCGCGCTTCTGATGGGCTGCGGAAGACGCCGCGCGTCTTCCGAACGTCGATGAAAAATAACGGCCCGCTCCAGCCGCGAGCCTTCGGCTCGCGTTAGTCGCTCGCCGCTACCGCTCGGGCGGCCGCGCCGCCCTCGCGGGTGCTGACGGTGTCTCCGGGCCCTGCCCGCGCGGAACTCCCGTCGACTGCCCGCCCCTATTGCAGTCTTTGGATCGGTATGAGGCCACTCGTGGACCGCCGATACCGCGGCCCCCGCCCACCGCTTAAGTCGGCGCCGCCCCTGCCGCCGGTATGCGCGTCGAGCGCGTTCCCGTCGAGGTCTCGACCCGGGCACCCACCGGCGAGACCGCCTGTTACGTCCTCGGGCACGAGGAGGCGCTGCTCGTCGACCCGGCCGCGCCCGACGACCGGATCGAGGCCGCCCTCGACCGGGTGAGCCACGTGGCCGTCACCCACCACCACCCTGACCACGTCGGCGCGGTCGCCGACTACGCGGCGGCGGCCGACGCGACCGTCTGGTGCCGCAGCGGCTACGCAGACGACTTCCGGAAGGCGACGGGCGCCGAGCCCGACCGGACCTTCGCCGAGGGCGCCGCCGTCGAGACCGGCGACGGTCCCGTCGTCGTGCGGGACACCCCGGGCCACGCGCCGGAGCACGTCGCCTTCGAGACGCCCGACGCGCTCGTCGCCGGCGACCTCGCGGTCGCCGCCGGAAGCGTCGTCGTCGCCTCCCCGGAGGGCGACATGCGCGCGTACCTCGCGTCGCTGCGGCGCGCGCTCGGCCGGTCGCCCGACCGGCTCCTACCCGCCCACGGCCCCGTCGTCGACGACCCGGCGGCGACCTGCGAGCGGCTCATCGCCCACCGACTCGACCGCGAGCGCCGCGTGCTGGCGGCCGTCGATGCCGGCAACCGTACCGTCGCCGACATTACCGACGCCGCCTACGACAAGGACCTCACCGGCGTCCGGGACCTCGCCGGCCTCACCGTCCGTGCCCATCTCGACAAGCTCGCGGCGGCGGCCCGAGTGGAGTGGGACGGCTCCCGCGCCGACCCGGCCTGACACGGCAGCGAGCGAAAGCCCACTCCTTCGGGGTGGGTGCGAGCGATAGGCACGATACAACCGTCCACTGCTCAACCCCTCGGCCTGTGATTCCCACCGGATCACTCGTTGTCTGCCGGCCACCACACGACGGCGCGACCGCCAACCTTCCACCGCTTCACACGACCACTATCTTCCAACTCTCGCAATCGCCGTAGCACCGTCCGCCGCGGTGCATCCGTCGTGTCCGCCAGCAGCTCGGCGGTCGCCACCGGCTTTTCGACCTCATTAAACGCCGATAGCACTTCATGATCGGTCAACTCGCGGGGCCGCCCGCCCGTCCCTTCGTTCATACCGTCCCAGTAGCCCACGTCAGTCAAAAACGCTCGGAATACGCAGCACCATAGCGTTTATACTATTGGCCTACGAAGGCCATAACACGACGATGGCGGCCCAATCCGAGGAAGAACGAACACGCACCAACACCTTTCACCTCGCCCCGCGCGAGAACTGGAAGCGGGTGTGTCTGATCGAACTCCTCGACTCCGCTGCCGCCCTCGTCAACATCGTCACCTACCACCGCCGCCAAGCCTACTTCGCCCCCGAGCGGACGCGGAACGACATCTGGAACGCCGTCACCAGGACCGAGATTCGCAACCGCTTCCAGCCCGTCCTTGGCCGCGCCATCACCGATAAACTGCTCGACAAATGCGACGAAACGTGGGATGCGTTCTTTGCACAACTCGACGATTACTACGATGGCGACCGCGAGGACAGACCCGGCGTTCCCAGCTACTGGAAAGAGGACGGAAACAGGGTGTTGAAAGCGGTCGTCCGCAACGACGCCTATACCGTCAAGTGGGGCAAGCGGTCGCGGATCGAGCTCGCGCTCGGTAGCGAACTAAAAGAAAAATACGGCATCCCTCTCAACCAGCGGATTCGTGTCCCCATCCGAGGGAATCCGCAGTACGAGGGACATGGTGGCCGCTTGGAACTGGTGTACGACCGAGACGCTGAATCGTTCACGGCACATCAACCAGTTACCTTCCTGCACGACACAACACGGGTCACGCCGTCCAGCGACGGGGACGCCGTGGCCGCCGTGGACGTCGGCGCTAACAACTTCGTCGCCGTCACCACGACCAATGGCCACCAGCGAGTGTTCCACGCCCGCCCGCTGTTCGACCGCTTCCACGACTACACGGAACGTATCGCGGACTTGCAGTCGCAGCTCTCCAGCGACGAATACTCGAGTCGGCTAATCGAACAGCTGTACGACAAACGGCGGCGGCATCGAAACCACGCCCAGGACGCACTCGTTCGCCACCTTGCCGGTCTGTTCGCGGAATGGGGCGTCGGAACGGTGTACGTCGGCAAGCTGGACGACGTGCGCGAGACGCACTGGTCGGCGCAGGTGAACGAGAAGACCGACCTATTTTGGGCGCACGGCCGGTTCCGCCGTCGGATGCAGACCGTGCTGGCGGATGAGTGTGGAATTGTGGTTCGCGAGCGGTCGGAAGCAGGAACGTCCTCACGGTGTTCGCGGTGCGGTGAGAGCGACCACGTCGGCCGGAGTGGTGACGTGTTCCAGTGCGGTTCGTGTGGATTCGAGGGCCACAGCGATGTGGTCGGCTCGGAGAATTTCCTGCAAGACATGATAGACGACCATGTTGATATTGCAGGGCCGATGGCTCGGCCCGCAAACACTGGGGTCACTCGACCAAAGAGGAGCCCGCAAACCGGAGTACCCGAGAGGGGAATCTTGCCTCCGGGGTATCGGCATAGCCGAATCACCCACGGAGGAATTCCACCCCTTCAGGGGTGGGAGGAAGTCAACCCGGAGCCGCGAACGCACGCCTTATGTCCGCCCGGCCGAACGACCGGTATGTCCCTCGAGGCCGACCTGGAGCGCGCCCGCGGGCTCTCGGTCGGCGAGCTGGCCGACGCCATCGAGACCGTCGGCTTCGAGTGCACGCGCTGCGGCGCCTGCTGTAAGGCCGTCGAGGGCGACGACGGCCGCGAGCCCCACACCGCCACCGTCTTTCCGGACGAGGTCCGCGACCTGCAGGACGCCGGCGACGAACCGTACGACTGGCGGGACGTCGCCCGGCCGATGCCGTACGGGCTGGCCGAGGGCGACGACGGCCCCGAGGGCGAGACCTTCGAGTGGGCGCTGCAGACCGACGCCTGCGGCGACTGCACGTTCTACCGGGAGCGGGAGTCGCGGAGCGACTCCGAGGGGACCTGCGGCGACGAGCCGAAAGACGACGACGGCACCGGCGTCTGTACCGTCCACGACGACCGGCCGCTCATCTGCCGAACCTACCCGTTCAGCGTCGTGCTGGACGGCGAGACGGCCGCCGCACGGCCGACCGGCGAGGCCGTCGACCGCGAGGGACCGGTCCGCGCCCACGAGTGCGAGGGGCTCGGCCGCGACATCGCCCGCGAGGACGCCGAGGAGCTGGCGGCGGCGCTCAAAGAGCGCGCCGTCCGGGAGCTCGAGGAGGCCATCGCGGTCCGCGAGGGCTACGAACCGACCGACGCCGAGGGGGTCGTCGTCCACGACTCCGAGGGCCAGAAGCGCCCCGACGGCACCCCGCTGGACGGTCGGTAGCTTCTATACCCGGGCCGCGCAAGTGCCGGCAGACGCTCTATGGAAATCTCAGATAAGCTCCTGTGTCTGTTCAGCGCCGAGATCGAAGAGGAGGGCGACCGGTTCGTCGTCGAGGTCCCTCGCCGGGAGGTCGAGACCGGATCGCTGGCGGCCGACGAGACGTACCGCGTCGCCCTGGTCGCCGGCGCCGACACGGGCTCGACCGACGCCGAACCGAGCGACGAACCGCAGCCACCCGTCGAAGCCGGCGAGATACGCTACGTCGAAATCGAAGACCTCGGCAAGCAGGGCGACGGCATCGCCCGCGTCGAGCGCGGCTACGTCATCATCGTCCCCGGCGGCGAGGTCGGCGAGCGCGTCAAG
>PXSC01000073.1 GCA_003023535.1 Halobacteriales archaeon QS_9_70_65
CTCACCATCCACGTCGAGCGGGCCGACGAAATCGAGCGGTCGTGGTTCGTCGTCTACGACGGCGGCGGCGCCGACGTCAACAAGTGCGCGCTGCTGGCCGAAGAGCGGGCGTCCCGTGGCTTCTACGGCTTCTGTACGTACGACCCCTCGACCGTCGACTGGATCATCGACCACCTGGAATCGACCTACGGGCTGTTAGAGCCGCAGTAGTTACCCCTCGAACAGCCCGTCGACGACGACGTCCACGAGCAGTTCCTGGCTCGAATCGTGGAGGTCGACCGCACCGGCCGGCTCGAACAGCTCCTCGCGGGCGGCGACGGTGAACCCCAGCAGCCGGAACAGCCCCTGGAGCTGCTCGGGGTCGTCGACCCGGAACGACGGGTCGGTGACCCACCGCTCGAGGTGCTCGCTTTGGGCCTGCATTCCCTCCCGGAAGTGGCTCTCGACGGCCACCTCGGGGAGCTGCTCGCGGAGCAGCCGCAGCTCGTCGTCGACGAGCAGCCGGTAGTACAGCGGGTTCGACGACAACTCCGCGAGGAACCGCTCGACGGTCAGCCGCACCTCCGCCCGGACGTCCGGCGCCGCCGCCAGCTCCGCGTCCAGTTCCTCGGCGACCCGCTCGCGCTCGCGGACGAGAATCGACAGGTACAGCGCCTCCTTGGAGTCGAAGAACTGGTAGAAGGTGCTCGTCCCGATGCCCACCTCGTCGGTGAGGTCGGCGATGCGCGTCCGCTCGAGGCCGAACCGGCCGAACAGCTCCCGGCCGGCCTCCAGCAGCGCCTCCCGGATGCGGTCCCGCTCCTCGTCGCTGAACCCCGTCACGCTGCCTCCCGGTCGGCTGTCGGAGTCGTCGCCACGGTCCGTTCACGAACTCGCGAACAAAGAGTTTATGCATTCGCGAGCCCTCGTTTCGAGCGATGGAAGCTTCTCTTGCGGCCCGGCCTCGCGGTCGGACCGACACGCACGGCCGTCGGCCGGCCGCCCGGCCGGAGGCGTCGCATGCGCCGTAGCGCCGTTCTCGCGGTCGTGCTGGTGGTGTCGGTCGGCCCGCTCACCGGGGCCGTCGCGGCACAGAGCGGGACCGGCAGCTACGGCGGCGAGCCGGAGCTGGACGTGCTGACGCCGTCGCCGACGGTCGCACCCGGCGAGCGCGCCTCGCTGACGCTACAGGTCGCGAACGACGGGGCGGTGACGGCCGGCGTCCCGCCGGCCCGGGAGGCGGTGACGACGGCCCGGAGCGTCGAGCTCGAGGCCGACGCCGACGGGACGCCGCTGACCGTCCGGGGCGGGCGGCAGGCCGTCGGCTCCGTCACCGAGAGCCGCCCGAAATCGGCGACCGTCGCCCTCGAGGTGCCGGACGGCGTCGAGCCGGGCAGCTACGAACTCGACGTCGAGCTGGCGTACTCCTACACGGATCGGGTGTTTCCCTTCTTCGAGCGGACGAGCGAGCAAACGGAGACGGTCACCCGGACCGTCGACGTCGTCGTCGAGTCGGGCCCGCGGTTCGAGGCCCGGACCGTCGAGACGGACGTCGGCGTCGGCGGCGCCGGCACCGCGACCGTCGCGGTGACGAACGTCGGCGACGAGCCGGCCGACGGCGTCGCGGTGACCGTCGAGTCCGGCAGTCGGCAGGTGACCGTCGGCGGCGCCTCGAGCGCCCGGGCGGCCGTCGGCCGGGTCAGCGCCGGCGAGACGGCGACGACGCGGTACGACGTCGCAGTCGCCGACGACGTGGCCGTCCGGGCGCTCCCGATGTCGGCGACGGTGGCCTACGACGACGCCGACGGCCTGGCCGGTACCGAGGACGACCTGTCGCTGGCGCTGACGCCCCGCCCGGAGGCGTCGGTCGCCGTCGACGACGTCGAGTCGTCGCTCCGGGTCTCCGAGGAGGGCGAACTCCGGGTGACGGTCCGTAACGACGGGCCGACGGCCCTGTCGGACGCCGTCGTGCGGCTCCGGCCGCCGTCGTCGAACGTCGAGGTCATCGAGCCGGAGGCTGCCGTCGGCGACCTCGAGGCCGGCGCGTCGACGACCGTCGGCTTCGACGTCGAGGCCGCCGACGCCGCCCGCGCGGGAAGCCGGCAGTTCGCCCTCGAGACGGAGTACGAGGCGGACGGCACGCAGAGCGTCGATTCCGTGAAGTTCGACGTCGCGGTGCGGGAGGGACGGGACGCCTTCGCCGTCGAAACGCGGAACGCGACGGTGACCGCCGGCGGCGACGCCCGCGTCGTGCTGGCGGTGACGAACCAGCGCGACGAGCGGGTGACGGACGTCTCGGCGAAGCTGTTCGCCTCGAGCCCGCTGTCGGCCGACGACGACGAGGCGTACGTCGCCGCCCTCGATTCCGGCGAGACCGTCACGGTACCGTTCCGCGTCGGCGCCGACGGCGACGCGCTGGCAAAAGATTATCCCGTGGCCGTCGACTTCCAGTACGTCGACGCCGGCGGCGAGACGCGCCTCTCGGAGAGCTACCGCCGACCGGTGACCGTCGAACAGGGTGACGGCGGCCCGCTGTCGGCGGCCCCGCTCGGGGCGGCCGCGGTCGTCGCGCTGCTCGCCCCGGCCGCCGCCCTGCTCCGGCGGCGATAGATGCCGTTCGACTACCAGCCGTACGTCGACGCCGTCGACGGGTACATCACCGACCGACCGGGGACCGTCGTCGTCGCGTTCCTGCTCGCGACCGCGCTGTTCGGCGTCGGGCTGGGCGGCATCTCGACGACCGCCGGCACCCAGCAGTTCGCACAGGACCTCCCCGCACAGGAGGCCCTCGACGAGGTCAACGCGAAGTTCGCGCCGACGTTCGCGGCCGACACCGGCGGCACCCAGCTGATCCAGCGCGGCGGGAACGTCCTCTCGCGGCCGGCGCTGCTGCGGATGCTGGAGCTGCAGGAGCGGCTGGTCGACCGGCCGGGGCTGCGCGTCGAAAGCACCTCGAGCGCCGCCCGCATCGTCGCCCGCCAGCTCGAGCCCGGCGCCGAGAGCCTGCCGGCACAGCGGCGGGCCGTCGAGAAGGCGACCGACGCCGAGCTACGCCGGGCGGTCCGGGCGGCCGAGGAGACGAACCCGCGGTTCTCGGAGCTGGTGTCGTCGGACTACAACCGCGAGTCGGCGTCGGCGTCGGCGACCGTCGGCGTCGTCACCCACGAGCTGCCAGCCGGGATCTCCGGGGGGGCCGGCCAGGGCGGCTCCAGCCCGCTGACGCCGATCCAGCAGGAGGTCGCCGCCGTCGCCGACGCCGGCGGCGGCGACATCACGGTGTTCGGCGCCGGTATCATCGCCGCGGAGTTCTCGGCGGTCATCGGCGACACCCTCGCCATCGTCGTCCCGGCGGCGGTGCTGCTCATCGCGCTGTTCCTCTCGGTGGCGTACCGCGACCCCATCGACCTGCTGCTCGGGGTCGTCGCCCTCGGGATGGCGCTCGTCTGGACGTTCGGCTTCATGGGACTCGCCGGCATCCCGTTCAGCCAGGTGCTCATCACGGTGCCGCCGCTGCTGTTGGCGGTCGGCATCGACTTCGGCATCCACGCGGTCAACCGCTATCGCGAGGAGCGAGCCGCGGGCCGCGGCGTCGGCGAGTCGATGACGGCGACCACCGACCAGGTGCTCGTGGCGTTCTTCATCGTCGCCGCGACGACCGTCATCGGCTTCGGGGCGAACCTCGCGAGCGAGCTGCCGCCGATCCGGGAGTTCGGCGCCGTCGCCGCCGTCGGGGTCCTCTTCACGTTCGCGGTCTTCGGGGTGTTCCTGCCGGCGGCGAAGGTGCTGCTCGACCGCGCCCGCGACCGCTACCCGATTCCGGCGTTCGGGACGACGCCGCTCGGCGCCGGCGAGTCCGTGCTGGGGCGGTTCCAGCGCGCCGGCGGCCGGATCGCCGAGACCGCGCCGTTGCTGTTCGTCGTCGCCCTGCTCGTCGTCAGCGGCGCCGCCGCCGGCTACGCGACCGGCGTCGACACCAGCTTCGACGACGAGGACTTCCTGCCGCCGTCCGACCGGCCGGACTACTACGACGCGCTGCCGGAGCCGTTCGCCCCCGGCGACTACCGGGTGGCGGCGACGCTGGAGTTCCTGGAGACGAACTTCGAGACCGGTCAGTCCGACACCGTGACGGTGTACGTCGAGGGGCCGATGGAGCGGGCCTCGGCGCTGGAGTCGCTGGACCGCGCCGGCCGGGACCCGCCGGCGGCGGTCGTCGCCGACGACCGGCAGGCGGAGGCGACGAGCATCGTCACCGTCATCCGCGACCACGCGGCCCGAAACCCCGAGTTCGGCCGGCTCGTCGACCGCAACGACCGCGACGGCGACGGGATCCCCGACCGGAACCTCCCGGACGTCTACGACGCGCTGTTCGACTCGCCGGCCGGCGATCGGGCCGCGCAGTACATGACCGAGGACCGCCGGAGCACGCGCGTCGTCTACGCGGTGAAGGCCGACGCGAGCCAGACGGCGGTGGCCGACGCGGCGCGGACGCTGGCCGACGACCAGCGGTTCGAGGCGACGGCCACCGGCCAGACGGTCGTCTTCGAGGCCGTCTCCTCGGTCATCCTCCGGTCGGCGCTGATCAGCCTCGTCATCGCGCTCGCCGGCGCGGCGCTGTTCCTACTCGTCGCCTACCGGCTCCTGCTCGGGCGGGCGTCGCTCGGCGTCGCCAACGTCGTTCCCATCCTCGTGACGGTCTGTCTCGTCGCCGCCTCGATGCGACTGCTGGGACTGTCGTTCAACGCCTTCACCGCGACCCTTCTCGCCATCACCATCGGGCTCGGAATCGACTACTCGGTACACATCACCCACCGGTTCGCCGACGAGTACGTCGAAAACGGCGTCGAGCTGTACGAGGCCGTCGACCGGACGGTCGCCGGCACCGGCGGCGCGCTCACCGGGAGCATGCTGACAACCGTGTTCGGCATCGGCGTACTCGTGCTGTCGCTGTTCCCCGCCATCGGACAGTTCGGCCTTCTGACGGCGCTGAGCGTCTTCTACGCCTACCTGGCGTCGCTGTTCGTCCTGCCGTCGGTGCTGGTGCTGTGGGCGCGGGTGACGGCCGGCGAAAGCGTCGAAACGGCTTTTGACCGGGGGGTCTAATCGAAACCGTGGCCGACGTCGACGACTGGTTCGCCGAGACGGGGGGTAGCTACGTCGTGCACACGCCGCCGCTGGCCGGGGCGACCTCGTTCGTCGACGCCGTCGGCGGCACCCGCGACGGCGAGACGCTTCTGGTCGCCGGCCGGCGGGGTCTCGAACGGCTCCGCCGGGAGGCGCTGTGTTCCTCCGCTCCGTCGCGGAGCCGACGCTCGTCGTCGACTCCGTGACGACGCTACTGTACTACGCCGACGAGGCCGCCGTCTTCCGCTTTCTCAGCGTCCTCACCGCCCACATCCGGCGGCAGGACGGCCTCGGACTGTTCCTGATGACGCCGCCGGCCCACGAGGAACAGGTCGTCCACACCTTCGCACAGGTGTTCGACGGCCGCATCGACGTCGAGCGCGACCGCCTCCGGATCGACGCCGCCGAGACGGACGACACCCCCGACGGCTGGTACGACCGCTAGAATCGGATCGGGGCCCGGAGCACGGCGACGCGTCGAGCCCACTCGAAGGTACTTGTCGAACGACCGAATTGTTGCCATCATGAACGGCGCACAACGAAGACCGACCGCCGTGGACGCCAGCGACGTCGGCGGGCTGCCGGTCGCAGTCGCGTTCGTCGGGGCTGTCGTTGCCGACCCGCCCTTCTTCGCGCCCAGGCGCTTTTCGGGAGTTACGAGCTGTTCTTCCCGCTGTTCCTGTCGGTCGCCGCCCTCCTGGTCGCCGCCGTCGGCGGCGTCCTGCTGGCCGACGCGGTTGCAAGCTCACAGACGGAATCGTCGCGGCACGCCGGAGGCGAGACCCTCAGAGCGACCCGCGCAGCCGCTCGAACTGCTCGGGGTCGTGGCCGTAGATCACCCGGGCGTCGTGGCGCCGCTCGACGTCCTTGAGGAAGGCGATGCTGTCGGCGGCCGCCCGGGAGTCGGACAGCAGGCTGGCGCCCATCGAGCGTTCGGCCTCGTAGTTGGCCTCGAGAAACGCGGCGTCGCCGGCGACCAGCAGGTCCGCGGCGTCGTCCCGCTCGATGTGGGCGCCGAGCAGGCCGGGCGTGTGACCCGGCACGTGGAGCAGTTCGACGCCGTCGACGAGGCGGCGGCGGCGCCGGTCGACCACCCGCCAGTCCAACTCGCGGTCGAAGTCGGCGGCGAGATAGGCGTCGCCGCCGGTCGGCGTGTTCGCCGACAGGTAGGCGTGTTCCAGCTCCCGGCGGTGGACGTAGACGGGCACGTCGGTCCCCTCGAAGTGGTGGAGTCCGCCGGCGTGGTCCAGGTGGAGGTGCGACTGGACGACGACGTCGACGTCGTCGACCGTATAGCCGACCTCCCCGAGGGCGGTCTCGAGGTCCCGCTCGGCGGCGTCGGGGTGGGCGAAGGCCTGGTACAGCGGCGCCGGCCAGTGGCCGTCGGCCGCCGCCGGGTGGGAGCCGGTGTCCCACAGGACGGTCGCCTCCGGCCCGTCGATCAGCAGGTTCCAGACCGCGAACGGCGCGTACTCGAGGTCGGGGGTGCGGTCGTCGTGGGTCGCGACGGCCGTCCCGTCGAGAGCGAAGTTCAGGTCGGCGTGGATGCGTCCCCTGTCGAGCAGGTACACGTCCATGTCGGCCGTTGCAGCCGGCGACGGTTAACCCCCCTCGTCGGTCGGCCCGTGGACGACGGCCCGGTCCGTCGAGCGGAACGCCGGGGCGACCCGCTCGGTCTCGTCGTCGGTCTCGACGGCCGCCGTCTCCGCAGTGACCTCGCCGAAGGCGCCGTCGGTGCCGGCGACCCGCGGCGCGCCGTGGACGGCCGTGACTGCGCCGCTGTCGGGAGCAGCGTCGACACCCCGACGACCGCGGCGCCGACCGCGACGGTCCGCCGCGTGAGCTCCGATCCAGGTACGGGATTGGGTCCAGGTCCGGGGCCAATTCCAGGTCCACGCCCGAGGACGGCCGGCCGTCGACGTGTTCCTCCCGGCCGGTTCGGGCGCCGTCGCGGGCGACTTTAGTCGCCGGCGCCGTTACCGTCGGTATGGTCGCGCTCGAATCCGAGTCCGACGCCCTCGAGACCGACGACGCCGCGCCCGACTTCGAACTGCCGGGAACCGACGGCGAGACGCACACGCTCGCGGAGTTCGGCGATCACGAGGCGCTGCTCGTGGTTTTCACCTGTAATCACTGTCCGTACGCGCAGGCGACGTACGACGCGATGAACGCCGTCGCCGCCGACTACGACGACCTCGCCGTCGTCGCGATCAACCCCAACGACGCCGAGGCGTATCCAGAGGACTCCCTCGAACGGATGGTCGACCGCGTCGAAGCCGGCGAGATCGACGTCACCGCCTACCTCCGGGACGAGTCACAGGACGTCGCGCGGGCCTACGGCGCGGTCTGCACGCCCGACCCGTTCCTCTTCGGACGCGAGGACGGCGAGTTCCGTCTGGCCTACCACGGCCGGTTCGACGACGCCACGAGCCCCGACGCCGAGCCGTTGGGCGAGCCGGGCTTCGAGATGCGCGCGGCGGTCGAGGCCGTCCTCGCCGGCGAGACGCCGGCGGAGGCGTTCCGGCCCGCCCGCGGCTGCTCGATCAAGTGGCGCGACTGAGCCGGCCGCGGGGCCGGTGGTCGTCGTCCGAGCCACGGGCACCGAGTGCGCCGCCCGACACCGCGTGTCGGGCGGCCGTCGCCCCCTGACGGCTCAGACCCGGCCGGCCGCGGCGGCGAGGTTGGCGGCGAAGCCGATGATGACGAGCCCCGACGAGGCGATGTAGTTCGTCGAGGTGTTGGAGAGGATGGTGAGGTTCGCCTCGCCGAGGAAGGTGAGCAGGGCGTTGGAAACGCCGCCGGCGACGAGCAGGATGCCGAGAAACGCCAGCAGCGACCCGAGGACGGCGCCGAAGGCGCGACGGCGCCGAAGGCGCTGCCGTTCGCCCCGAGGTCGCGGCCGTCGATCGCGGAGTCGACGCTCTCGCGGACGGTTCGGCTGAGCGTCTCACCGTCGACGCCGCCGCTCTCGACGTTCTGCATCGACGAGTCGACGGCCCTCCGGACGGTCCGGGTGAGCCTCTCCTCGTCGACGTCGCCGCCCTCGACGTTCTGCATCGACGAGTCGACGGCCGTCCGGACGGTTTCGGTCAGCTCGTCTTCGAGGCCCGCCAGCTGGTCGTCGACGTAGTTCTGAAGGGTCTGCTCCTTCCGGGCCAGCTCGGCGCTCCGCTCTTCGAGCTCCCGTTCCTGTTCGTCGATGGATACCTCCCGCTCGTCGAGCCGCTGTTTGCGGTCCTCGATGTCGCTTTCCAGCGACTCGACCTCCTCGCGGAGCCCGACGACCTCCTCGCGGCGCTCGAGCAGGTCGTCCTCCCGTTCGTTGAGTTCGGACGCCTCCCGCTCGAGCCGCTGTTCACGCTCGTCGAGTTCCGACTCCTTTCGCTCGAGCCGCTGTTCCATCTCCTCGAGGCGGCGCTCCTGTTCGTCTCGAACCCCCTGGCTGGACGATTCCTCTTCGAAGTCGAACTCCTCGTCGGCCGAGGAGGTGTTCGGCTCGTTCGGATCTGGATTGTCACTCATGCTCAGCTTCTGGAGTTATCTAGCGGGCTGTTAAGTACTTACCGGCCACTCGGAGCCGAATTCTCCGTTACCAGCCGCTACGGCGGTCCACGAGCGGCCGGTCGCGCCGCCGGCTCAGTCGTCGTCCCGCTCGTCGGCCTCGCGGACGCCGACGACCAGCTGCTGGAGCTGTCTGATCTCGCGGGACCGTTCCTCACCCGTTTCGGTACGGAGCTCGTCGAGGCGGTCGTCGATGGACCGCAACAGTTTCTCTCGCATCGTTTTTTCCCCCCGGACCCGCGTTTGCCTGGGGGGTACCTGAGCGTATCGGGGCACATATCCGGTGATTTTAGTAGGGGACGGCGGCCGAGCGCTTTTGCGGCGCGGCCGCGACGTGGCCGATATGACCGCGTACGACGTGGAGACGTTCGCGGCGGCGGTCGGGCCGGAGCCGGACGCCGTTCTCGATGAAATGGACGACCGGGCCGCCGAGACGGGCTTTCCGACCGTCG
>PXSC01000074.1:0-7488 GCA_003023535.1 Halobacteriales archaeon QS_9_70_65
ACCGCCGACTCGTCCTCCGCGAGGACGACGTCGCTGGCCATCAGCGTCGCCAGCCCGAAGGCCCGCGGCGTCGGCGAGTCGACCTCCTGGAGGTGGACGTCGATGTCGCCCGCCCGGACGCCGGCGACGAACGTCTCGACGGCCTCGACGTTCAGCTTGTCCTCCAGAATCTCCCGGTAGGTCTCCTCCAGCACCGCGAAGGCCTCCTTGTCCCCGGCGAAGCCCAGTAGCATCTCGCTGGAGACCTGCTGCTGGCTGGCGGACTTCTCGCGGCCCTTGTACCGCTTGAGGATCATCAGCGCCCGCGTCGCGTTGATACGGAAATACCGCTTCAGGAGGTCGGTGCCGTCGAGGGCGGCCCGCAGGTCGGCCCGCACCGCCGTCGGGTCGACGTCCGCGAGCAGCGCCTCGAAATCGACCCGGCGGTTCATCGGCATCGACAGCGTGAAACCGTGGTCGGCGACGGCGACCGTCACGTTCGTGTTGGCCTCCTGGGCACACCGGTAGGCCAGCAGCCGCGAGAGACCGTCGTTGAACCGCCGGCCGTAGTTGGCGTGGACGTAGTAGTTGCGCCGGTACTCGTCGTGGTCGAGTTCGACCTCGACGGCGAGCCGGCGGTCCGTCGAGACGCTGCGGGCGCCGCCGTACCGGGCCTGGGCGTCGAACATCCGGGTGACGGCCCGGACGGTGTTTTCGTCCGTCGGGAACTCACGGAGCCACCGCCGCACCGCCGAGGGACCGCGCTCCAGGCGGTCGAGCAGCCGCCGCTGGAAGGCCAGTATCTCCCGGCCGAGGTCGTACGACAGCGGCAGCCGCTCGGAGAACCACGACGGCACCGTCGGACGGGCGCTCGTCGGGTCGACGTACACCTTCGACCCCCGCCGGTAGCGGTACTCGTAGCGGCTCCCCCCGAGGACGAACACGTCGCCGCCGTGGAGGGTGTCGAGGTACTCCTCGTCGAGCTGGCCGACCCACTCGTCGCCCGCCCGGGTGTAGACGTCGCAGGTGAACGAGTCCGGGATGGTGCCGATGTTGGTCATGTAGATGACGCGGGCCATCCGGCCGCGCTTGCCGACCAGCGGCGTCCCCGGCTCGAAGTCGTCGTAGTGGTACTCCCCGCCGGGGGGGTCGTTGCGGTCCCGCCACACCTTCGCGTAGACGTTCTTGTCCTCCATGCCGTCGTAGTCGGCCGTCAGGTACCGGAACAGCCGCTCAAGGTCGTCGTCGTCGTAGCTCCGGTAGGGGTAGGCGCTCCGTAAGATCTCCCGGATCTCCGCCTCGGGTCGCGGGCCGTTTATCGCCATGCCGTACACCTGCTGGGTGGCGACGTCGTCGGCGTCCTCGGGGACGAACACCCGATCGACGAACCCCTCCTCGGCCTTCTTCAGCATCACGGCACACTCGACGAGCTCGTCGCGGTCCAGCGCGACCACCCGGCCCTTCACCGTCTCGCCGAGCTGGTGGCCGGCCCGGCCGACCCGCTGTAGTAGCGCCGCCACCGACTTCGGGGAGCCGACCTGCACCACCAGGTCGATGTGCGGCATGTCGATGCCCAGCTCCAGCGACGTCGAGGTGGTGACGACGTCCAGTTCGCCGGTCTTCAGCCCTTCCTCGATTTCCCTGCGGCGGTCCTTCGACAGCGAGCCGTGGTGACAGCCGGAGTTCGACTCGTCGAAGTCACCCCCCTGTCGGAGGTTGTGCAGGACGCGCTCGGCGCCGGACCGCGTGTTCGTGAACACCAGCGTGTTGGTGTGGTCGTCGATCAGCTCCGTCAGCCGGTCGTAGAAGCGGTCGGTGACGACCTCTCGCGGGGTATTGATGAGGTCGTCGGTCGGACAGGCCAGCTCGATGTCGAACTCCCGAACGAACCGGGCGTCGACGATCTCGTAGTCGCGGGGTTCCCAGCCGTCGTCGGCGTAGTCGCCGCCGACGAGGAACTCCCCGACGGTCTCCAGCGGCTCGACGGTCGCCGAGCAACCGATCCGCGTCGGCGACGTCTCGCACATCGCCTCCAGCCGCTCCAGCGACACCGCCAGGTGGGTGCCGCGTTTGTTCTCCGCCAGCGAGTGGATCTCGTCGACGATGACGTACTCGACGGTTTCGAGTTTCTTCTTGAACTTCGGGCTGTTCAGGAGGATGGCAAGCGTCTCCGGCGTCGTGTTGAGGATGTGCGGCGTCGTCTCGAGCATCCGCCGGCGGTCGCTGTCGCTGGTGTCGCCGTGGCGGATGGCGTGTCTGATCTCGACGGACTCGCCGCGGGCTTTTAGCTTCTCGGTGATGCCGGAAAGCGGCTCCGCGAGGTTGCGGTGGATGTCGTTGGCCAGCGACTTCAGCGGCGAGACGTACAGACAGTGGACGCTGTTGTCGAGGCCGTCCTCGGTGCGGGCCCGCCGGAAGAGGTCGTCGATGATGGCACAGAAGCTCGCCTGCGTCTTGCCGCTCTCCTCGACCCACCACTCCCGGACGGGCGGCGCGAGCCGGGCGAACGCCGCCGCGTCGTCGAGGGCGACCGTCGCGGGGTCGTAGTCGAACCCCCGGTCGGCGAGCAGTTCCCGAACGGCCGTCTCGGCGTCCGTCGGAGCCTCCGCGCTCATCGGTGTCCGATTGCGGCCGCACCGGCAAGTGGGTTTTCCATGCGGGTGATTTCGGGGCGGCCCGCCCCGACCCTGACGCCACGCGAACCCCAAGCGTGAGGACCCCGCGGCGCCAAGCGAGGGCGTGCTCTCGGCGGTCGTCCACGTCGGCGAGCCGGCGCCGCTCGGCGGCGGCCTCGAGCCCGCGGTGGTCGCCCACCTACGCGGCGGCGGCGTCCTGCGGTTCGTCGCCTACGAGGTGCGGTCCGACGGCAGTCTCGAACGGGTGCCGGGCGCCTACGCCCCCGACCCCGGCGAGGAGCCGCCGCACCCGGTGACGGACCTGCTGGTGGCGCTGTACCCGGAGGGGTCGGTCGCCGGCCAGCGGCTCGAGGTGCTGTCGACGAAGGCCGAGGCCGACGCCGGCGTGGGCCTCCGCGAGCGGGTGTTCGCGAGCGACACCGACCGCGAGACGCCCGGCTACGGCCGGCACTTCGAGGCCCGGAGCCAACTGGAGGCCCACCCCTACGAGGCGGCCGTCGCCGTCGGCGTCCTGCCCGGCATCGACGACGCGATGCGGCGGGCCATCGAGGCCAACCTCGAGCGGCTGGAGGCGCCGGTCCGGCGGTTCGAGCCCGTCGGCTGACGGTAGTGTTCAAATAAGAGATTCCAGGTCGAGAAAGCCCTCGGCGCTTTCGACTGCTGCTCACGGGCCATGCGCGGCGCGACGCGCCGCGAATTCGAGGCGGTGAACCCGCCTCGCCGCCCGCTCGCATGGCCCGAGGCGACTCCGTCGCCTCGCTGCCCGGGACTCGCTGTGCTTCTCGGTCGCGCTGCTCCCTGCGGTGTCCTCGCGCGGCGTCGCCGCGCGAGCGGGCCGAGGGACCTTCGGTCCCTCCGCGGTCGTCGGCGCACGACGCCGACTGCCTGAGGGAGCCGACGGCTCCCTCGCTGTCGTCGGGCAACGCTCGACTACCTGAGGGATCTTCGATCCCTCTCCGCTTGCGTCACCGGGAGAGCGTCGCTCTCCCGAGCTCGCGGCGCGCAGCGCCGCGAACGTCCGGGGTCGCCGAGAGTGCCTCGCCCGTTCAGTCCGCCAAGATTCGGTTGGTTCTCCGGCAGAAACGGACCGGCTCGCCGGTGCTCATTTGAACACCGCCCGGCTGACGGCCGGAACACTCGTGTCGTCGCAGCACCACCCTCGGCGCATGAGACCGCGGGTCGTCCGTGACCACCCACTGGCGGCGGTGCTGGCGATCGGTGCCGCCATCGTCGCCGCCGTCGACTCCCGTATCGACCCCGTCGCCTGGCGGCCGCCGGAGCCGCCGGCGATGACCGGGCCGCTGGCGCCCGACGACGACCTCGCCGGCGCCGACCCCGTCCTGACCTGCGACGGCCCGGAGGACGTCGCCTTTGACGCCGACGGCCGGCTCTACGCCGGCACCGCCGACGACGAGATCGTCCGGACGATCAAGCCGGTCGACGCCGCGACGACCGACGCCGACCTCGAGCGGGTCGCGACCGTCGACGGCCGGCCGCTCGGGCTGACGTTCGACGGCGAGCGGCTGCTGGTCTGTGCGAGCGACGCCGGCCTCCAGTCGGTCGCCCCCGACGGCGAGGTGACGACGCTCGTATCACGCGCCGGCGGCCGGCCGGTGACCTTCGCCGACGACCTCCACGTCGCCGACGATGGCACCGTCTATTTTACCGATGCGACCGTCCACGACCGCTTCCAGGAGGAGCTACTCGAGCTGGGCGACACCGGCCGACTGCTCGCCTACCACCCCGACGGAACGACGACCGTCGAGCTGGAGGAGCTGGGCTTCGCCAACGGCGTCTGCCCGCACGCCGACGGGGAGTCGCTGCTGGTGACCGAGACCGCCCGCTACCGCGTGACGCGGTACTGGGTCGACGGCGACCGCGAGGGCGAGTCCCGCCACGTCGCGACCAACCTACCCGGCTACCCGGACAACGTCGAGGCGGCCGGCGACGGCACCTACTGGCTGGCGGTGCCGACGCCGCGGGACGAGACGCTCGATCGCCTCCACGCCTCGCCGTGGCTGAAGCGACAGCTCGGAAAGCTCCCGGCGACGGTCCTCGAGCGGCTGGGGGGCGAGCGGTACGGGCTCGTCCTCCGGCTGGACGGCGACGGGACGGTCGTCGAGAGCCACCACGATCCCGGCGGCGACGTCTTCGGCGTCACGTCGGCGACGCCCCGCGGCGACGCGCTGTACCTCGGGTCGCTGTTCGGCCGCCGCGTCCGGCGCTACGAGCCGACCTGACCGGCGGTTCCAGTTCCGCCCCGCTCTCGCAAGGTTATAGTCGTGCGGCGCCGAAGCCCGGACATGGAGCGGCTGCCGGGCGTCGAGCCGCCCGAGCGGGTGGTCTGTCACGTCGACGTGGACTGCTTCTACGCGGCCTGCGAGCGGCTCCGCGAGCCGGCCCTCGGGGGCGAGCCGGTCGTCGTCGGGATGGGGTACGAACCGGGCGAGAGCCACGGCGCCGTCGCCACCGCCAGCTACGAGGCCCGCGACTACGGCGTCGAATCGGCGATGGCCATCTCGGAGGCC
Source organism: Halobacteriales archaeon QS_9_70_65 (assembly GCA_003023535.1). The sequence continues at coordinate 5,144 of PXSC01000074.1, forward strand.
CTGGAGCTGCTGCCGCGGCGGGCCGACGCCGACGACCCCGCCGACACCGGGATCTACCGGCCCGTCGACATGGCGTTCTACGAGTCGGTCGCCGAGGACGTCCAAGCGGTTCTCGACGCGGCGGCCGAGACGGTCCGGAACGTCTCCGTCGACGAGGCGTACCTCGATCTGGGCGACCGCCCGTGGGACGAGGCGGCCGCTTTCGGCCGCCGGCTCAAAGAGGACATCGAGCGGGCGGCCGGCGTCACGGCCTCGGTCGGCGTCGCGCCGAACATGACGACCGCGAAGCTGGCCTCCGACGCCGACAAGCCCGACGGGCTCGTCGTCGTCCGGCCGTCGGAGGTCCGGTCGTTTCTGGCGCCGATGGAGGTCGCCGACCTCCACGGCGTCGGGCCGGTCACCGCCCGCGAACTGCGTTCGATGGGGCTGGAGACGGCCGGCGACGTCGCGGCGGCCGACGAGGTGGCGCTCGTCGACGCCCTCGGCGAGCGCGGCCGCGACATCCACGCCCAGGCCCGCGGCGAGGACGACCGCGAGGTGGAACCGACGGGCCGGCCGAAGAGCCTCTCCGGGGAGTCGGCGTTCGTCGAGGCGACCGACGACTCCGCCGAGAAGCGTCGGAAGGTCCGGGCGCTCGCCGAGGAGGTCGCCGACCGGGCCGCCGCGAAGGGGGCCCTCTACCGGACCATCGGCGTGAAGATCGTCGAACCGCCGTTCGACGTCAACACCCGCGCCCGGTCGCTGTCGGGGCCGGTCGACGATCCCGACCTCGCCGAGGCGGTCGCCCTGGAGCTGCTGGAGGAGTTCGCCGACGCGACGGTCCGGAAGCTCGGCGTCCGGCTGTCGAACCTCTCCTTTGCCGACCGCGACCAGGCGAGCTTGGACGTCTGGGCCGACGGCGACGATCCGGCCGACGGCGACGACGGCGACGGCAGGGGAGACCTCGGCAGCCGGCCCGGCCAGGCCGACCTCACCGACTTCGGCTGACGGCCGGCGGTCGGTCGTCGTCGGCGGTCGGCTCCGCGGGAGACCTCCGGTGTGTTTCCCGTTCGGCGGCAGCGTCTCGATGGAGCCACCGACCGGCTCCGCCCGGCGCCGCCGCTACACGATCGTCAGTCCGGGGAGAACGACGACCGTCCCGGCGAGAAGTCCCCGCCCGGACGTGTACCCCGTCGTCCGACCTTCCGGTGTCGGAGGCGTGTATGCCGGCGGCGTATCGGCCGGTGGAACGGGCTCCGCGTCGGGGGGACCGCCGTCACGGAATCGCTTTTGTCCGCGCCGGTCGCAGTGCCGGTATGAACCACCTCGCCGTCGCGGGCGACCGGCGGTGGCGGCTCGCCCCGCACGCCCACGTCATCGTCCACGAGACCGACGACGACGACGAGTTCCTCACCATTTACGACTGCGGGGCCGCCCAGAAGCCGCCGTCGGCACAGCTGATCGGCAACCTCGTCCGCGTCGACGCCGATCACGAACTGCTCGACCAGCCGACCGGCTACATCGCCAAGCTCCGGGAGCCCTCGCACCTCGTCCGCCAGGACGACGACCACTGGGTCATCCGGGCCGAGGACTGACCCGCGATCGTCCCGTCGCTCACGGTGACGCCGTCGACGCGACCCCCGGCGAGTATTGTCTCCGGGACGCGACGGCGGACGGCGTCGATTCCAGAACACCCGGAACGAGGCCCACGGGTCGGCGGCGTCGGGACGGACGCGACGGACGACGCCGGCCCGGGTCCGTCGGGAAAGTAGCGGTCGGTCAGCCGGCCGATCCGCCGGTCAGAGGTAACTCGGCCGTTACGAGCAGCACGCCCAGGACGTAGTACGCCGGCAGACCGAGGAGAAGGCCCAGCCCGACCCCGACCCCGAGGCGCCGTTCTTCGCCGACGAGAACCCGTCGAGGTGGCGCAGCGAGAGGGAGACGAGTCCGCCACCGGCGGCGACGAACGCGGGACCGACCAGCGAGAGGGCTACAGAGCGCAGCGTGACCGAAACCGCGTCGACGACGAACCCCACGGTCGCCGTGACGCGGCCGCTAACGACCATTTCGATGCCACCTTCCCGTGGTTCGTCGCATCGTTATGTTCACTGCAGCATGATCGCACAAGAATTTTCCGTCGAGCGAGGAAGCGAATCAACGACGAGCCTATCGAACGGAATTCGGTCGGTTCGAACCCCGTCGGCACCCGGAGTCGGTACCGGCGCCCGGCGCATGACGGCCGTCTGACGGAGGATTATGTACGGTCGTCGCCTGTCGTCCCTTGATGGGCGAGGACACGGAGACGATCCGCGTCGGCGAGGTGAGCCGCGGTGACGCCGCCGGCAGTCCCGTCGAACTGCCGGTCG
>PXSC01000074.1:7667-8688 GCA_003023535.1 Halobacteriales archaeon QS_9_70_65
CGCATCACGCTCGAGAACGGCACGGAACTCGTCGGCACGGAGGACCACAGCTTCCTCACGGTCCAGGACCTCCAGATAGTACCGGTCCGTGGCGAGAACGTCGAAGAAGGGACGTGGATGCCGCTTTCGCGGTCGCTGCCGGAGCCGGAGACGCGCACGGAGGTCGATCTCGGCGAGTACGTCACGGAGTCGAACACGCTGGACATCCGCGAGGGGGAGATACGGAGCGCATCGCGCGTCGAGGACCGGTACTTCGAACTCGGTGCCGAGGAGGGCCGGATCGTCGGTCTCTACCTCGCCGAAGGGTCGTTCGACGCGAAAATGACGATACAGCTTTCGGCGACCGACGAACGGATCAAGGAGTTCCTCGACGGCGCGGGGTTCAACGTGTACGACCGGTTCTGCACCCTCGGGTTCGAGCCACTCGCCGAGTTCCTGGCCACCGAATTCGGTCGCGGTGCCGCCGACAAGCGAGTGCCGAACTGGGTGTTCGAAGCGCCTGTCCCGTTCCGAGCTGGCCTACTCTCGGGATGCTTCGACGGCGACGGGACGATAGGGGGAAGCGTGACGGCGACGTCGAAGTCCCGTGAGCTGCTCGACGGCGTCGCCGAACTCCTGCGACAGTTCGGCGTCTCGGCGTCTCTCGAGGACAAGTACACCACCCAAAACGACGAAACGAGGGAGTACACGCGATTGCGCGTCGACGCCTTCTCGATTCCGACGTTCGCCGGAACGGTCGATCTCCTCATCGACGACAAGCACGAAGCTCTCGGGGCCCTCGTCGCGTCGCTCGAATCCGGCGAGAGTTACAACGCGAAGGACATGGTTCCCAACTTCGGTGACGTGCTGAATCGGGCAGCGAGCGACGGCGGCTGGAACGACCGCGACGGCGACGGCCGTTCGAGAGCGGCCGCGCTCCACGACCACACTCGCAAACAGAAGGTCGGACGCGAGACGTACAACCGCGCGATGGAGGCGCTGGACGTCGGTGGTCGTGCGCGACGGTTCGGTCGCTCCGACG
>PXSC01000075.1 GCA_003023535.1 Halobacteriales archaeon QS_9_70_65
ACGTTCTCGACTACACCGAGCCGACGCTCGTGACGGCGTACACCGCCCACTTCGTCCACCACGCCGAGGCCCACCTGGCGACGAACCTCGCCAGTTACGCGGTCGTCGTGCCGACGGCCTACCTGCTCTGTCTGTTCTCCGACCGCCGGCGGCTGTTCCGTGCGGCCTTCGTCTCGTTTCTGGTGGCGCTGCCGTTCGGGCTGTCGGCGCTGAACCTGCTGTTCATCCGCCGGGCCGTCACCTACGGCTTCTCCGGCGTCGTGATGGGTTACTTCGGGCTGCTGACGCTGGCGCTGTTCTGCTACGTCGAGCAGCAGACCGGAGTCGACGCCGGCGAGCGGCACGCCCCGGCGGTGTTCTTTCTCGGCACCGCGGTCATCGGCGCCGCCGTCGCCCCGACGACGTCGGCCGGCGCCGCCGTCGCCGTCGCGGCGCTGGCCGTCGTCGGGCTCTACGCCCGCGGGCTGGTCGGCGCCGCCGACCCGCTCGCCCGGCTCCGGTCGGGATTCGTCGGCGCGCCGCCGGGTCACCTGGAGCTGTGTACCGTCGGGACGCTGCTGTTCCTCGGCTACCCGCTGATCGCCTTCCCGACCGATCCCTTCCGGGGCGGCGCCGTCGTCAACCTGTACACGCACCTCCTCGGCTACGCGCTGGGGTTCATCTCGGCGTACGGCTTCCGGCTGTTCCCGGGCCGCTGACCCCCGGCCCGGTACCCGCGGCCGGCGCCGCCGTCAGCCGTCGGCGTCCGGGTACGACCACCCGACGGTCGCCTCGACGGCGGCGGCGACGCCCAGCAGCCGCGGCTCGGCGAACGTCGGCCCGACGACCTGCATGCCGACCGGCAGCCCCTCGACCGTGCCGGCGGGGACGTCGACGACCGGGTGACCGGTCATGTTGAACGGCCACGCCAGCGTCCACGCCGTCGGGACGCCGCCGGTCGGCTCGCCGTCGATCGTCGCCGGGATCGGCTCGTCGTGGGTCAGCGGCGGCGTCGCGAGCGTCGGGCACACCAGCGCGTCGTACCCCTCGAGAACGTCCTCGACGGCGTGGTACAGCTCGGTGCGCGGGAGGTCCGCGGCCGCGCGGTCGGCGGCGTCGTTGCTCCGGCCCACCGAGACCAGCGTCCGTAGTTCCTGCGGCACCGCGTCGCCGTGCTCCTCAAGGAGGTCGATTCCGTGGTCGGCCTCCAGCTCGGCGGCGGCGGTCGCGAAGAACGTCGTCACCGCGAGGCTGTAGGCGTGGGTCAGCTCGCCCTCCGGCGGCGCGTCGACGTCGACGGACTCGACGGTCGCGCCCGCGGCCTCCAGGGCCGACAGCGTCTCCTCGACGGCCTCACGGACCGACGGTTCGACGGCGAAGATGTCCAGGTCCGGCGAGTACGCCAGCGTCAGCGCCGAGGGGTCGGGCGGGTCGGCGGCCGCCGGCCGGTAGCTCGCCGGCGTCGGGACGCCGAAGGGGTCGACCCGCGCCGGCCCGGCGAGGACGTCCAGCATCAGCCCGAGGCTCTCGACGTCGCGGGCCATCGGCCCCAGCACCCGGACCGGCGTGTGGCCGCGGTAACCGTTGGTCCGGCTGCCGCGCGGGACCAGCCCGAAGCTCGGCTTGACGGAGACGACGCCGCAGCAGGCCGCCGGAATCCGGAGCGAGCCGCCGACGTCCGTGCCGGTCGCCAGCGCACAGCAGCCGTCCGCCAGCGCCGCCGCCGCCCCGCCGGAGGAGCCGCCGGCGTTGCGGTCGAGGTCGAACGGCGTCGCCGTCGGCCCCTGCAGTTCGTTGTCCGTCCGCACCGAGTGGCCGAGTTCGGGCGTGTTCGAAGTGCCGACGACGACGGCACCGGCGGCCTCCAGCCGCTCGACGGTGACGCTCGTCTCCGCGGCGACGTCATCGGCCAGCGGCGCCAGCCCCTTCGTGTTGGGGACGCCGGCCTTCGACTCCGCGAGGTCCTTGACGGCGACCGGGACGCCGGCCAGCGGGAGTTCCTCGCCGTCGGCGACCCGCTCGCGGACGGCCGCCGCCCGCGAGCGGGCGCCGGACTCCAGCACCGACACGAAGGCGTTCGTCGGGTCGCCGCGGCGCTCGATCCGCTCGAGAAACGACTCGATCACGTCGACGGGGTCGCGCCTCCCGGACCGGACGGCGTCGGCGATCTCGACGGCCGACGCGAAGTGCAGCGACATACCCCGACTGACGGCGGCGAGCGGCTTATGTCTACGGCGCCGGGTCGGGATGGTGTTTCGTGAGAAGAGAGTAGCGCACTCCTGCGGTGACAGTGGTGTTTCCGAACGCCCGCTCGCTGTTTCACGAGGCCTCCTTCACTACGTTCGCTTGGCCTCGCCGCGCGAGTGGTCGGCCCCGTTCGAATTCCCGCTCGATGTCTGCCGACCCCCCGGCTCTCCCGTGATCAAATGTGGTCCGGGTCAGGCCTCGGCGGCCGCCGCCGGTCGCCGCCCTCCTACGGCACCGCCGACGGCCAGGGCGGCCTCGGCGCCGAGTAGCGCCGCCAGGACGCCGAAGGCGGCCGCCCAGCCGGCGACGTCCGACAGCGTCCCGACGACGACGCTGCCGAGCGAGCCGAGCACCATGTAGACGGTCCGGACCAGCCCGAAGCCGGCGGTGCGTTCGGCCTCGCTGAGGTGGTCGATGAACCGCGTCTGGATGGGCGCGCCCTACGACATCGCGACGCCGACCAGCGGCACCGCGGCGACGACGGCGAGCCCGGAGCCGGCGACGAGCGTCCCGTAGCCGACGACGCCGGTGCCGAAGGCGACCGCGGCGGCGGCGTCCCGACCGATCCGGTCGGAGAGCCCGCCCAGCGCCGGCTGGGTGACGCCGTGGACGACGAAGTACGCCGAGAACAGCAGGCCGGCCGTGCCGGCGGAGTAGCCGTGGTAGCCGACGAGAAAGGCCGGCAGAAACGACGCCGTCGCCTGCCAGCAGAAGGCGCCGCCGACCGCCATGACCGTCGTGTACCGGATGGCGGGCCGGCCCAGCAGCTCCCGCAGCGGGCCGAACTCGAACCGCGATCGCATCGACTCGCCCGGCCGGGCCGGTTCGGTCGGCCGGACCCGTGCTCGGAACAGCAGGAACACGGGTGCGGCGACGGCGACGCCCAGCAGCATCGCCGACCGCCAGCCGTACCGGACGGCGACGGTCGCGGCGGCGACCGGCGCGACGAGCCCCGCCAGCGGCCCGCCGGCGACGTGGACGCCGATCGCCCGGCCGACGTCGTCGAACTGCCGGGCGAGAAACGTCGTCGCGACGCTGTAGTGGAGGCCGGCGCCGACGCCGAGCCCGACGACGACGACCGCGAAGACGGCGAACGTCGGCGCGACCGCCAGCGCCAGCCCCGCGACGGCCGTCGTGCCGACGGCCGCCAGGATGACCCGCCGCTCGCCGACCCGGTCGGCGAGGACGCCGCTGGGGAACTGCGCCAGGGCGTAGGCCGCCCACATGCCCGTCAGCGCGAGGCCGACGGCGCTCCGGGAGACGGAGAAGGCGGCGGTGACGTCCGGGACGACCGGGCTGATCGCCAGCCGGGCGACCATCGTCGCGGTGAAAGCCAGCGTACACAGCGTCAGGACGACGTAGCGGTAAGCAATTGCCACTACCGGCGGTAGGTCGCCGCCGGCAAACCCCCTTGCGGTTCCGGCCAGCCGCCGCGGCGCGGGCGGATGTCACAACCGTTTTTGGCCTGCTCGACCTACCCGTAGATATGTCGCAACAGGAGCCGAGCGGCGCCCCCGAGCGCCACGGTATGCCCGTTCTCGGGCTCGGAACGTGGGAGAACGACGACGCCGAGCAGTGCGCCGAGTCGGTCCGGACGGCGCTGGAGACCGGCTACCGCCACATCGACACCGCCCAGATCTACCGGAACGAGGCGGCCGTCGGCGACGGCATCACCGCCGCCGACGTCGACCGCGAGGAGATCTTCCTGGCGACGAAGGTGTGGATCGACGAACTCGGCGGCGACGACGTCGTCGACTCGGCGGCGGCCAGCCTCGAGCGGCTCGGCGTCGACTCCGTCGACCTGCTGTACGTCCACTGGCCGGCCGACGCCTACGACCCCGAGGAGACGCTTCCGGCCTTCGAGACGCTGTACGACGACGGCCGGGTCGACCGCATCGGCGTCTCGAACTTCGAGCCCCGGCACATCGAGACCGCCCGGGAGACCATCGACGCACCGATCTTCGCCAACCAGGTGGAGGTTCACCCGCTGCTCCAGCAGGAGGAACTGCGGGAGTACTGCGACGACGTCGACGTCGAGCTGGTGGCGTACTCCCCGCTGGCCCGCGGAGAGGTGTTCGAAGCCCCCGAGCTACAGGAAATCGCGGAGAGACACGGCGTCAGCGAGGCGCAGGTGAGCCTGGCGTGGCTCCGGGAGAAGGGGATCACGGCCATCCCGAAGGCGACCGGCGCCGACCACATCGAGGACAACTGGGCGTCGCTCGGGCTCGAACTCGATAAGACGGACGTCGCCGAGATCGACGCCATCGACCGCGAGGTCCGGCAGGTCCACCCCGACTTCGCGCCCCGGGAGTGGTAACCGACGGTCGGAACCTATTTGCCACCCCGTCCGGAGATACCGGTATGTCCGAGGGCGGCATCGTCGAGGGCGTCCGGGTCGACGTCGTGCGGCTCCACGAGACGTGGATGGAACTCGTCTTCCCGCGACAGCGGACCGCCGTCCACCGCGTGCTCGGCAAGTGGAAGCCCCGGACCCGGGCCGACGAGGTGAAGTACTACCTCTGGGGGGCCCTCGGCGTCCCGCTCGTCGCGGTGCTGTACCCGCTGCTGCTGGTCGGCGTCGCCGTCCGGTTCAACGCCCGCCGGTTCGACACCGCCTCGACGCGGCTCGGCGTCGTCGGCGTCGTCGTCCTGGCGGCGCTCGTCTGGGGGCTGTTGACGGCGGCGGCGCGGATCCGCTTCGACGAAGCGGGGTTCGTCGCCGTCGCCGCCGCCAGCACCGTCGCCGTGGTCTCGGCGGGCCTCGCGGCCGTGTTCAAGCGCGTCGGCGGCCGGGCGACGACCGTCGCCTTCGCCTACCCCTTCGCGATGAACGCGGTCTTCCTGCCGCCGGTGGTGGCCGCGCTGTACGACCCCGCCCTGGGCGTCGTCATCGAGCGGAGCACGGAGCTGGCGGAGTTCTTCCGGGACGACGTCTTCGTCGGGCCGCTGGACCCGGTCAGCGA
>PXSC01000076.1:0-784 GCA_003023535.1 Halobacteriales archaeon QS_9_70_65
GCCGCGGGAAGGTCGTCGGCACCGAACTGAAGCGGCTGATGGCGGCCTACGACCGGTCCGTGACGCTGCAGGTGCTGACCGACGACCGGCCGCACCGATTCAACGGCGTCGAGCTGGGCGACGTCACCGACGAGCACGGCCGGGTTCCGAACGTGACCTACGAGGCCAGCCGCGAGGACCTCCGCCGGCGCGACGAGATGGCCAGAATCGCCGCCGAGATATTCGACGCCGCCGGCGCCGAGCGAATCCACCGGCTGGATTCGGGGCCCGGTGCCATCCACATCCACTCGACGATGCGGATGGGCTACGTCGCCGACGAGGCGTGTGAGGCCTACGACGTCGACCGACTGTTCGTCGCCGACAACTCGGTGCTGCCGAACAGTCTCGGCGGCCCCAATCCGACGAACACCTCACAGGCACTTGCGACCCGAACAGGCGAGCGCATCGTCGAGCGGTACTTCCCCGACAGGGCGGCACGGCGACGGCGGTCGTAAGCCGTCGCCGCGCGGCCGTCGGCGTCGGCGGCCCCAACCTCGTCAACACCGGTCAGTCGCTGGCACTGCGGACCGCCGAACGCATCGCCAACCGCTCTTCGACTGCCGGGTCGATCCGATCGGCAGTTCGTAGCGGCAGTGTTCGGGTTGGGTTACGAGAATCGACGAGTCAAACACATCGAAAGCCCTCGCCCTTTCAGTCCACCAGGGACAGCCGGTGGACCAGCTGGCACCCTGGTGGACTGAAAGGGCGAGGCCGGCTTCGGGAACCCGGACGATGCAAGCACGTG
>PXSC01000076.1:880-6055 GCA_003023535.1 Halobacteriales archaeon QS_9_70_65
GGACCTCTCGGACGTCGACGTCGCGATGACGATGCCGACCGACCGGCGGCGCGTCCTCGAGACCGTCCGCGACGTGCCGTACGGCGACCAGCGGTCGGTGTCGAAGCTGGCGACGGTCACCCCGAGAGTCGACGACGACGAGGAGGGCCGCCAGCTCGTCCGGACGGCGCTGGCGGAGAACCCCGCCCCGCTCGTGGTCCCGGACCACCGGGTCCGGGACGGCCCCAGCGCCGCGCCGCCGGCGGTCGAACGGCGTCTCCGGGCGGTGGAGGGGCTCTGAGCGAAGCTCCTTCGAAGAGCAAGTTCACGGTGGATGTCGACGCAGCGTACGTCGATAAGCGAGACGGGTTCTCGGGATCCATCACGCCGTCGGCGGAACGTCCCGTCCCTGGACATCATCGGACCGGAGACCGACCCCGCTGGCCGGCTGATGGGCCGGACCACGGGGGCCGCCTCGCGTTCCGGGACCACCGATGACTGCTCCAGCGACACGATCCGTTCATCGATCCCGCAAACGGTCGAGACGCCCTCGGAGTGACATTCTGCACGATCAGTGCCGCGGACGGCCAGAAACCCTGAGATCGGCTAGCTGACCGTAGCTTCGGTCCCCTCCGAGAGACCGTCACCCAACTGACGACGGATGTACATCCCCGTTACCCCGGCCAGGATAGCGACCGGCACCACCACGGCGAGTACGAAGCCGATCAGCACTCCCCCTGACAGAACTGCCAGCGACCCCCATATTACGGAGTAGACGAGAACCCAGAAGAGCACCGTCGAAAGTGCCGTTAAAACGCCCGTTGCCGCCCCGATCCGGTAGGAGTACGCTTCCCGTCGCTCCGCGAGTGCCCACCAGACGGCAGCTCCCACGACCGTTACCGGGATAGCCAACAGTACCTCGGACAAGACAGCCGGGAATCTAAGTAATTTTCCTAAAGTGTTGCTAATAGGAGATAGTATCAGTAACGTGGCGGTGCTACAGACGAACGCGTAGACACCGACGTATGATGACCACTTGACTGCCGAACGGGACCCAAATACACTGTCGGACGTAGCAGGTTCCATGATACGAGAATCGTACATTGTAGTTTAAATTCTTCGCCGTGCGCGAACTCTCCCTGAACCTCGCCTCAGTTCCCGTCCTCCCGACTTTCCAACAGCCGCTCGTAGGTCGCCCACGACGAATCGCCGTCCGGGTCTTCGACGTCGGTGCCGTCCACGGTCACGCCCGACCCGGTCTCGACGCGGCCGGCCACCCTGACGGGCGTCTCCCGTGCCTCTAGGGCCCCGACGACGGCGTCGGTGTCGTCGGAGTCGACGGCGATCAGCAGCGACCCGGAGGTGGTCGCCCGCCAGGGGTCCATGCTCAAGGCCTCGCAGGCCTCGGGCACGCCGGGGCGAACCGGGACGGCGTCGCCGTCGACCGCCAGCCGGACGCCAGCGGCCTCGCTCGTCTCGTGGAGCGCGCCGAGCAGACCGCCCTCGGTGGCGTCGTGCATGGCGGTGACCTCGCCGGCCGCCGCGGCCGCGACGGCGTCTCGGACGCAGTCGGCCTCCGCCAGCCGGGCCTGCGCGGTCGACAGCGCCTCGCCTTCGAGCGGCACCGCCTCGGGAAACAGCGTCGACAGCAGGCCGACGGCCTCGACGGCGGGGCCCTTCGTCACGAGCAGGTCGTCGCCCGGCCGGGCGCCGTCCGGTCGCACGACGTCCTCGCGGTCGCCGACGGCCATCGCCGTCGCCGCGCCGACCCACGGGTACGACGCGCCGGGGTAGCGGGCGGTGTGGCCCGTCACGATCGAGACGCCGAGGTCGCGGCACTCGGCGTCGACGGCGTCCCACAGGCGGCCGAACTCCTCGTCGGTCATCTCGGGTGGCAGCGAGAAGGAGACGGTGAGATGTGAGGGCGGAATCCCGGAGACGGCGACGTCGGCTAACACGATGCCGACCGCGAATCGTCCCGCCCGCCCGAAGCCCAGTCCGGGCAGCACGGAGACGGGGTCGGTCGCGGTCACCAGGGCCCGGTCGCCGACGTCGAGGACGCCGAAGTCGACGCCGTGTTTCGGGCCGACGGCGACGTCGTCGCGGTCGGCACCGAGGTTCGGCGCGATGCGTTCCTCGAAGAACCGCCGCGATATCTTCCCGCCGTCGGGCATACCCGGAGGTGGGCCGGCGGGGGCTTGGGCGTGTCGGCACGACGGGGTCGTACTGACTGCTGTGAGCCATCATCGAATCGACCGTCCGACTGCGGGCGGTCGTCCGGTGAACGGTCTCAGCGATCAGTATCGGGCGACCCGGCTCTCCACCGTCAGTTCCGTCTCGTCGAAGCTGATTTCGATGCCCCGACCGTCGTCGGCGTCGCCCTGCCAGTCGAGTTCACCCTCGACGGTACCGCTACCGCGCCCGCCGGCCTCGGCGATCGCCGTCACGCGGCCGGCCTCGTCGAGCAGTGGGTTGTTCTCCCAGGCGATGGGTTCATCGGGCGGCACCAGGACCGAGAACTCCAGCGTCGTCTCCTCGCCCGACGCCGGGACGAACCGGACCGTCAGGGTCCGCGGCTCGTCGCCGACGTTGTCGAGGCGGAGGTCCTCGAGCCGGGAGCCCACGGACGGGGTCGAGGTCGGGTCCGCACCGTCGGTCGCGTCGGGAGGGTCGGTCTCGGGTCGGTCCGCCGGCGTGGAGTCCGACTCGAGGCCGGCACAGCCGGCCAACAGGCCGGCGGTCGCCGCGAGCAGGGTTCGTCTGTCCGGTGTCATGGTCGCGGTTCGTCGAGGGCGGTCGTGTGTAGCACCCGGTGGACGCCACGGCCGGCGTCCGCCACGTGTCGTCCCTTCGTCCACCCGCCGCTCGTAGCACTGTCGATCACGGGCTTCCGAAGCGACGATTCGTAGTGACCGCTACAAATCGTTTCGGTATCGACCGCACGCCGGCGCGTGGTCACCGGGACACGGTCGCAGTGATACTGTCACCGTTCTCCAGGACGGGCTACACGGAGGCCCTCCTCCGAGATCGGCGGATCACGTACCCACGACCGACGGCACGGGTGACGAAACCGTTCCCGCCGGACCCCAGCGGCTCGAACAGGCGAACAGGGCATATTGCTTTATATATCGCCGTTCTACCCTATCACATGGCACGGAACGAAGGGGGAGGACCTTCCGGCGACGTCCCCGGCATCGGCCGTGGTGTCGTCGCCGGCGGGGAGGCGCCGATCATGACCGGCGACATCGAGGACATCACCATCCTCTTCGTCGACGACGAGCGCCAGCTACTGTCGGTGCTGGCGTCGAACCTCGAGGAGAACATCGAGTCGCTCGACGTCGTGACCGCGAGCAACGCGACCGAGGCCGTCGAACGGCTCGAGAGCATCGCGGTCGACTGCGTCGTCAGTGACTACAAGATGCCGGGCAGCGACGGGCTCGAGCTGCTGGAGCGGTGCCGCGAGCGGGACCCCGACGTCCCGTTCATCCTCTTCACCTCGAAGGGGTCCGAGGACATCGCCAGCCGGGCGATCGACGCCGACGTTACCGACTACCTCCAGAAGGACCTCGGCGCCGAGCAGTTGACGCTGCTGTCGAACCGGATCGAGAACGCCGTCGCCGAGCGGCGGGCCCAGGCGGCCGCCGAGGACGCCGTCCGGCACCTCCGGCGCATTCACGACCGTGTCGCCGACGGCTACCTCGGCCTCGACGAGGAGTTCCACATCACCTACCTCGACGAGGAGGCCGCGGTGCTGCTGGAAAACAGCCGCGAGCGGCTGCTCGGCGAGCGGCTCTGGGACGTTCTCCCGGAGGCCGTCGACTCCCCGCTGCAGGCCGAGTTCGAACGCGCGCTGGCGGCCGACACCAGCGTCGAGCTGGAGACCTACTACGAGCCGTACCGGACGTGGTTCGACGTGCGGGCGTTCCCGGCCGACGGCGGGCTGTCGGTGTACTTCCGGGACGTCACCGAGCGGAAGCGACTCGAAAGCGCCGTCGAGGAGCGGGAGGCCGACCTCGCGGCGGTCGCCGACGCCGTCGCAGAGATGCGCGACTACGCCGGGTCGCTGCTGTCGGTCGCCGAACGGGTCGACGGCGAGGACGCCGAGAACGCCGAGGACGCCGAGAACGCCGAACGGCTCGCCGCGGGGCTGGAGACGCTCGTCGACGGCTTCGATTCCCTCGAGTCGATGGCCCGGGAGTAACTCAGCCCGGCTCCCAGCCGAGCCCCTCCGCGAGGCCGAACTCGATGGCGTTGACGACGTAGTGGGCGACGACGACGACCAGCAGGCTCTCCGTGAGGACGAACGCCGCCGCGAGGACGAACCCGAAGGGGCCGGTGACGACGACGCCGAGCCGGCCCTGTGCGCCGTGGCCGGCGGCGAAGGCGGCCGACGAGAGGACGGCCAGCGGCCACGGCGAGACGCCGAAGCCGGCGGCGAGGCCGCCGACGAGCGCCGCCCGGAACAGCAGCTCCTCGAAGGCCGCGATGACCGGCAGCACGACCCCGAGGAGGACGGCCCAGCCGCCGGCGGAGTCCGGCGCCAGCAGCGCCCGCAGTTCGCGGCTCGGGTCGGCGTCGAGGACGCCGGCGAGACCGGCCGCCGCCGCGTTCGTCAGCGCGATTCCGACGCCGAGCGCGAGGCCGGCGGCGACGGCGGGCGGGCCGGTGCTCAGCGGGGCCGACGTGATTCCGAGCGCCGACGCCGGGACGTCGGCCAGCCAGACGCCGCCGAGCAGCAACACCCCGAAGAGGCCGTGTGAGACCGTCACGTTCGCCAGCAGTACCGGCGTCGTAGCGGGCCCGGGCTCGGCGAGCGTCGCCGCGGCCGGCGAGGCCGGCCGTCTCTTCGGGGCCGTCGCCTCGAGGTGGCCGGCGCCGTCGTCGAGGCGGTCGAACCGGTGACGCGCCCGCGGGACGTGCGGGCCGACCGCCGACTGCGAGAGCCGTGCGAGAACGAGCAGCAACGCCAGAACGGTGAGCGTGACGCCAGCGAAGGCGGCCCACCGGGTCACGGTCGCGTCTTACTGCGGGCTCGGGCTGCCGGTGCCGCCGACCTCGCGCTGTTCCAGCGCGGAGCCGGTGATGTTCTTCAGCCGATCGATGAGCGAGTCCTTCTCGGGCTCGCCGGCCAGCGCCACGTCCAGCACCTCGGAGATGTGCGACACCGGAACGATCTCGATGTCCTCCTTGTACTCG
>PXSC01000077.1 GCA_003023535.1 Halobacteriales archaeon QS_9_70_65
GCGGAACAACCTCCCGCTCGGCGAACTGATCCCTCACAAGTACGAGATAACCGACGCCGACGGCGGTCACGTCGGTCGCATCGAGGGCCAGCTGTCGGTTCGAGACCGCTACGAGATAACCATCGACGACGCCAGCTCCGTCCCCAAGGAGGCCGTCGTCGCGGCGGCGATGGTCATCGACGCCATCCAGGGCAACTGATACCGGTCGTCGCCGCCGGGAGACACGTTCCAGTCCCACGACGGCCCGGTCGGGGTGGGAGGCGGCACGGCCGCGGCGCTCGTCGCCGGCCGCCGACCCCGGTGTCGGCAGTGCAGAGGTACCGGCGCCCCCACGATGGTCGAGGCCGGGGCGACCGGCGAGGCCACACTCCAAGACCGCCCCGTCGACGGCCGTTCGCCGGCTATCCGCCGGACGGCCGTCCGACTCGACGACCCGGCGCGGGTGCCCCACCTTCGGCACCGGACTTCTCTGCCGACGAATCGCGACCTTCCGGGCGTCCGGACCGCATGAAAGCATTTGTGTGAGTGGACGGCATGTCTGGTGAGACACGATACGATGACCCCGACCGACCGCCCTGGACGCACGACGGATACGACGCGTCCTCCGTCCGCCCTGAGTAGTAGAGCCGGACGACCCGACGGTCGCCCGAACCGCCCCGTGGGGACGAGTATCGACCGTCGAGGCGTCCTGAAAGGACTCGGTGTCCTTCCGGCCGTCGCGGCGGCGGGCTGTACGATAGGCGGGAGCGGCGCCTACGACGCGACCGTCCGCAACGGGACGGACGAGCATCTGGAGATCTCGATCCAGGTGACGGACGGCGACTCGACCCCGGTCGACACGTCTTTTACATTGGCTCCCGCCGAGACGGCGGAACTCGACCCGTCGGAGAACACGTTCAAGCAGGCGTCGACCTACACGGTCGAGGTCGACGCCGGCGGCGACCGCCGAGACACCTACGAATACGAGGCCGACAACTCGCTCGTCATCGTCGCACGGAGCGACACCATCGCCTTTCTGATACAGAAGGGGTGACGCGGTATCCACCGCCCACGTTCACGCCCGGCGCGGTTCTCCCGACCGCACGGCGGCTGTCCCGTCGACCGTACGCTCCGGGCGCCGGGCCGGCGGGGCTCGCGCTCCCGTGCGCTGGACGGCAATGCGCCCGCGCCCGTCGCCACAGGCAGCCTCCGGGCTGCCGTGACGGCGGGCCACGGTCCCTTCACCGCGGTCGCCCGACGGGGTCTACGCGACCGGCAGATGCGAGAGCCCGCCGGCGGCGGGTGCCCGGCGCAGCATCTAAAGCGACCCCTCGGGCGCCGTCGGCCCTCCTCGGCGAGACCGTCGCCGGCCGCACACCCTCGGCCGCCGTGTCCCGACCCGGACCGGGTCGGAAGGTTTGTTGCGTCCCGCCCCCGCGTCCGTACCGATGCTCGAGATCGACGGCGACGACGGCGGCGGCCAGGTGGTCCGGACGGCGGTGACGCTGTCGGCGCTGACCGGCGAGGCGGTTCGGGTCACCGAGGTCCGCGGCGACCGCCCGGAACCGGGGATGCGGCCGCAGCACGTCGCGGCCGTCGAGGCGGCCGCGGCGCTGTGTTCGGCGACCGTCGACGGCGCCGGCGAGGGCGCCGACGAACTCGTCTTCCGGCCCGACGCGGTGCGGGCGACCGACGTCGCCGTCGACGTCGGCACCGCCGGCAGCGTCGCGCTCGTCCTCGACGCGGTGCTGCCGCTGGCGACCGCGCTGTCGGCGCCGGCGACCGTGACGGTGACCGGCGGCACGGACGTCGAGTGGGCGCCCTCCGCCGGGTCGAGGTCCACTCCGTCGCCGACGGACGGCTCGCCGACGCCGAGGTAGCCGAACGACAGGCCGCCGCGGCCGCCGAGGCGGTCGAGACGGCCCCGGTCGGCACCGAGACCACCTACGCCGACGCCGACTGTGCCGGCTCGTCGGTCGTCCTCGTCGCCGTCTACGAGGGCAGCCGGGCGGGCTTCACCGCTCTCGGGGAGGCCGGGCGGCCGTCAGAGGCCGTCGCCGCCGACGCCGTCGAAGCCTTCCGGCAGTTCCAGGGCGGCGACGCGGCCGTCGATCGCCACCTCGCCGACCAGCTCCAGCTCCCGCTGGCGCTGGCCGGCGGCGAGGTGACCGCCCCGGAGGCGACCACCCACGTCGAGACCAACCGCTCGGTCGTCGCGGCCTTCGGCAACGACCCGGCCGTCGAGCGCCGCGACGGCGGCGTCCGGCTGTCCGGGGGGAGTTCCGGGACCGGGACCGGGACCGGGACCGGGACCGGGTCCGGGTCCGGGTCCGGGTCCGGGTCGGGGTAGCCCGCCGGCGACCCAAACGCCGATGCCGTCGCGGGCCGAAGGGCCGGCGATGGGACACCACACCTTCGACGTCGAGATGGCCGACGCCCTGGACGATCCCTCGCGGTACGAGCACCTCTCGGCGGCGGAGCTGGTCGGCGCCGCGGCCCTCGCCGCCGCCGACCGCGTTCTCGACGTCGGCAGCGGCACCGGATTTTATACGGACACCCTCGCCGGGGTGGCCGACCGCGTCTACGCCGTCGACCTCCAGCCGGCGATGGCGGCCCGCTACCGCGAGCGGGGCGTCCCCGACGGCGTCGATCTCGCGTCGCCGTCTCGACGATGACCTACCACGAGCTGCCGGCGGCGGCGCTCGACGAGCTGGCCCGCGTCGTCCGCCCCGGCGGGCGGCTCGTCGTCGCCGACTGGGCGGCGTCCGGCCCCGGCGAGGCCGGCCCGCCGCCCGCCGAGCGGTTCGACGCCTGGACGGCCGCCGCCGCCGTCGACGACGCCGGCTTCACCGTCCGGCGGACGGAGTCGCGAATCGAGACGTTCCTGCTGACGGCCGTTCGCTGACCGCCGCGGTTTTGACGCGGCCGCCGCTACGGCCGGCATGCCACCGACCGTCGCCGCCTGCCAGACGGCCGTCGACGACCTGGACGTCGGCTCGAACCTCGAGACCGTCGAGTCCCGGCTCGAGGCGCTTCCCGCCCGCGTCGACGTCGCCTGCTTTCCCGAGATGGCGCTGACAGGATTCGTCCCCGACGGCCGCATTCACGAGGCGGCGCTGACCCGCGACGGCCCCGAACTCGACCGGGTCGCGGCCGCCGCCGCGGCGACCGGGACCGACGTCCTCGTCGGCTACGTCGAGGCCGGCGACGACGCCCTCTACAACGCGGCGGCGTACCTCGGCGCCGACGGCCCGCGGACGGTCTACCGGAAGCGACACCTCTGGGGCGGCGAAAGGGCCGTCCTGGCGCCCGGCGACGCGCGCGTCACGCTGGAGACGCCGCTGGGATCGACGGGACTGCTGACCTGCTACGACCTGAATTTCGTCGACGAGAGCGCCGCCCTCGCCGCCGAGGCCGTCGAGGCGCTGCTGGTGGCCGGCGCCTGGCCGGCGACGCACGCCGACAACTGGCGGCTCCTGTTGCGGGCGCGGGCGCTCGACGGCGTCCGGTGGGCCGTCGGCGCCGGCCGGACCGGCCGCCGCGACGTCGCCGACGCCCGGGTCACCGACTACGCCGGGCCGTCCTGGAGCGGCAGCGCGAGCTGGTCGGCGCCCTCGACGGGTGAGTCCGGCTCGCACTACCGGCTGTAATCCTCTCGAGATTTCTCGACGATACCCGACCTGGTGTGCGACGAACGGCCGGTGGACGTACAGCAGGTCCAGCGTCGCGGCGCCCGGGCGCTCGGTGCCGGCGCGGGTAGGGAACGGGCGGGCGCGCGCGGCCCCCTCGCCGACCGCGTGCTCGTCGTCGTGCCACTCGGCCGTCTCGACGTGCCGGTAGCCGGCCTCCAGCGCCGTCCGGACGCTCTCGACGCAGGTCCCGTGGTCGGTGACGTCGTAGGTGTCGGGCCCGCCGGACCCGAACCGACGGTCACGGCCACGGTCGTGCCGGCCGGCCCAGGACTCCCCCGACACGACTGCGGCGAGCGCTTTAGTCGCCGACCGCCGTACCGCGGGCATGGACGCCGACGCCTACCTCGCCCGTCTCGGATTCGACCCCGGCCGGGCGTGGCCGCCGACGCTCGAGACCCTCGCCCGCCTGCAGTCGGCGCACGTCCGAACGATCCCCTTCGAGACGCTGTCGATCACCGGCCCGCCCGATGCGCCGCCCGGCGACGGTGTCACCCTCTCGCTGCCGGCGCTGTACGAGAAGATCGTCGAGGACGAACGCGGCGGCTTCTGTTACGAGCTGAACGGGCTGTTCGGCTGGCTGCTCGCCGAGTTGGGCTTCGACGTCGACCGTCTCGCCGCCGCGGTTCTCGACGACGACGGGTCTCCCCGGCCGCCCGCGAACCACCACGCCCTCCGGGTGCGGCTCGGGGAGCCGTACTTGATCGACGTCGGCCTCGGAACGCCGAAGCTCCGGCGGCCGGTGCCGGTCGGCGGCCGGGCCGGCCCGGACACCGCCGGCGTCGAGTGGGCGACCGTCGAAAGCGACCGCCCCGACGCCGACTACGTCGCCCGGTTCAGCCGGCACGGCAGCGGCTGGACCGACCGGTACGTCCTCACCACGACGCCGCGAGATCTCGAGTACTTCGCCGCGACCTGCGACTACCTGACGACGGCCCCCGAGTCGCCGTTCACCGGCGACCCGACGGTCAACGTCGGCACCGAGCGGGGGTACAGGCGGCTGACGGCCGACTCCCTCGTCGAGATCGTCGACGGCGAGGAACGCGAGCGAGCCGTCGACCCCGGGGAGTGGACCGACGTCCTCGCGTCGGAGTTCAGAATCCGGTACTGAGGGCCGCTCCGTTCGCGGCCGACGGACCGGCGGTCCGGTCGTCCTGCCGCGAAGCGTGCCGTCGACCGCCTCAGGTTTCGACGCCGACGACCGTCTCCTGACTCTCGGTGCCCGGAACGTCGAGCCAGTCGTCGCCGTTCTGGTCGTTCTCGACGTCCCGCGCCTGTGACGGGCCGAGCGTGTACCGCCCGGTGTCGTCGGCTCCCGTCGGCACCTCGACGAAGTAGTTCACCGTTCCGCTCGTTCCCGATCCGTTCGACTCGTTGAAGTAAACCCACTGGGTGTCGCCGGGGGCGCCGTCGTCGGTCCGGACGGCGTCGCCGCCCTCGACATCCCAGGAGGCCGGGATGCGGTCACGAATCTCGACCTCGCGGGTCGCGTCGTAGGTCAGCGTGACCCGATCCGTCTGCCCCGCCGTGAAGACGGAGCCGTCGTCGTCGCGGCCGCCCTGGACGACGACGTCGTCCTCGACCGGACCGTCGTAGTCGCTCGTCTGTTTCGGCCGCCTGGCGCCGGCGTCGGTTCGCTCGTCGGCCTTGCGAATCTCGAAGCTGTCCCTGACGACGAGTTCGTCCCCGAGTCCGTCGCCGTCGAGGCTGTCGGTGGTGACGTACTCGACGCGAATCCGCTCGTCGGTGATGTCGAGCCGCTCGACGCCGTAGTGGTCGTTCGTCCGCCGGGCGAGGTAGTCGCCGGGCTGCCGGTTGCCGAAGCCGTAGTGGGAGACGCCGCCGGTACCGTTCGTGAGGTAGGTGGTGCCGAGGTCGGTCTCGTCGTACTCCCAGGCGTCGGCCGGCGCGTAGTCGTCCCGGCCGGGGCGGGCCGTGATGGGCTTGGTCCGCTCCCAGACGTGATTGTCGCCGCAGAAGGCGAGGTCGACGCCGTACTCGTCGAAGATGGTGCCCCAGCGGTCCCGCAGCAGGTCCCGCGGGGCGTGGTCCGGCGAACGTCGCCGTAGGTGACGCCGCCGGCCTCGCAGCGCGGGTCGTAGATCGGGACGAACTCCTCGCCGCGGCTGACGTCGCCGCAGCCGTCGGTCGACGTCGACAGCGCGACGAAGCGGGTGTTGTCGTAGTCGAAGTGGTACCACCGCTGTTCGTGCTGCGTGTCGTCCGGGCTCAGCGGGTCGTCGATCGGCATCAGGTCGTTGAGCCGCCGGTCGTACTGGACGAGCGCGGTTCCGGGTTCGGCCTCGTGGTTGCCCGCGGCGGTCATGAACGGCGTCTCCGCGAAGAAGTCCTCGAAGGTGTCGAAGTACAGCTCCCACGTCGACGGCACGCCGTTGGCGTAGGAGATGTCGCCGGCGAGAATCTGGAGGTCCGAATCCAGCGACTGTGCGACCGCCATCACCTCGTCGGGGTTCTCGTCGTCGGGCCGCTGGAAGGCGTTCTCCGGGTCGGCGATGCCGTGGTCGCTGACGGCCGTCACGCTGAAGCCGTCCGTCGTGTCCGGCGCCGTCTCGACCTCGAACGGCCCCGCACGCCGGCCATCGAGGATGGCCTCGTACTCGTAGGTCGCGCCCGAGGCGAGGCCGGTGACCGTCGCGGCGTAGGCGACGGCCTCCTGGCCGGGCAGGGGGTTGGCCTCGGCGGCGACGGTCGTCTTCGGCTCGTCCGGCCGGCCGATCTCGAGGCGGGCCTCGGCGGCGGGCGCGCCCGACCAGCCGATCCGCAGCGTCGAGGCCGGGTCGCGGCCGTAGGCGGCGTGGACGCCGGCCGGCCCCTCGTCCGGCGTCTGCTGGCCCGCGACCGAGTTGACGAAGAACGGTGCCGTCGCCGCCCCGGCGACCCCGCGGAGCAGGTCGCGCCGCTCGAGGTCCCCGTCAGTCATCGCCGGCCTCCTCCGTCGCGTCGACGTCGGTCGCGCTCGAGGTCGTAGAGGTGACGTCGGTCCGGCTGCCGTTCAACTCCTGGAGTTCGACCTCGCCCTCGGGGACGCGGTATGCCCGGAGCAGCCGCTTGGGCGCATCGGCGGCGTCGACGCTCCGGTCGACCTCGTAGGCGGTGTACACCGCGCCGTCGTCGGTGAACTCGATCGTGGTGTAGCCGCTCCGCGACCAGTCGAACCACTCGACGTGGGGGTTCTGGGATTCGACGGCCGCCTCGACGGCCGGCTCCTCCAGGTCGGCCGGCGTCGGACTCGCCTCGCCGAGGCTGTCGCTGGAGACCCCCGGCGACATGAACTCGACGCCGACCCGTGACTCCTCGGCCCCCGGAAACGGCGCCTGTCGTTCGGGCTCCCTGTAGTCGGTCTTCAGGTAGCCGGCGACGTAGGCGTGCATGTCGCCGGTCAGCGTCACGAGGTTGACGGCCTGCCCCCGCGAGCGGGCCTCCCGCTTCAGCTCGCCCATGATGAGCTGGCGCTCGTACTCGTAGCCGTCCCAGGCGTCGTAGTTGAGATAGAAGCTGCCCTGCTCGCCGAGGTTCGTGGTCTTCAGGGCGGCGTTCAGCACGGAGTTACCCCAGATCTTCCAGGTCGCGGGCGAACTCGTGACGCCGTCGACGAACCACTCGCGCTGGTCGGCCCCGAGCATCGTCCGGTCGGGATCGTCGGCCTCCCGCGACGGCGGCACGGCGACGTCCCGCTGGCCGAACTCGTCCTCCGGCGGCGGCGAGCGGTAGAGTCGCTCGTCGGTCATCAGGATCTCCGCCAGCCCGCCGAACCGGAATCTCCGGTAGAGCTGGAACCGGTCGAACAGCTCCTCGGCGTCGGGGTCGTAGTCGACGCGGAACGGCAGGTACTCGACGAGCGCCGCGATGCCCTCGACGTACAGCTGCCGCATCTTCCCGGGGTCGTCGCCGTACGGATGGGAGGCGGTGTTCGGGTAGCCCTCCTCGTAGTTCCACCACCGGTTGTTGACGATCTCGTGGTCGTCCCACGTCATGACGAAGGTGTGTCGCTCCAGCGCCGACTGCATCAGCTCGTCGCCGCGGTAGGTCCGATGGAGGTGCCGGAAGTCCTCGAGGGTGTGGGCGACGCCCTTCCCCGACGGGAGCTGGATGCCGCGGCCGGGGAAGTTGCCGCTGCCGCCGTACTCGTAGATGAAGTCCCCGAGGTGGACGATGTAGTCGGCGTCTTCGCGGGCCATACGGGCGAAGGCCCCGTAGTAGCCCTGCTGGTAGCTGTTACACGACGCGCACGCGAGCTTCAGGCGGTCGGGGTCGGCGTCCGGTTCCGGGAGGGTGCGGAGGCGGCCGACCGGCGAAGCGTCGCCGTCGAAGACGAACCGGTAGAAGTAGAACCGGTCGGCGTCCAGTTCGCCGTCCAGGTCGACGCTCAGCGTGTAGTCGTCCTCGGGAGCGAGTTCGGCCGCTGGCACGCGGAAGTGCCGCGTATCGGCCGAGAAGTCGGCGGCGTCGTTCGGCGTCGAGTCGTCGGGCGCGGGCGTCACCTGCAGGCCGACGTCGGTGTCGGCCTCGTAGGCGGCCTCGGCCACACGGGTCCAGACGATGGCGCCGGCCGGCGTCGGGCCGCCGCTGGCGACCGACTGCGGGAAGACGGTCCGGGCGGTCCGCTCGACCTCGAAGAGGTCGTCGCCGTCCGACGCGGGTTCCGGGTCGACGTCCGTCGCCGCCGCGCCCGTCGAGAACAGCGTCGCCAGCGCGCCGACCGCCGATCCGGCGCCGGCGGCCTCTAGCACCGCTCGCCGCGTGGCCGTCGATTCCTCGCCTCGCTCGCTCGTGTTTGTAGGCATCACCGACACGTACGGCGGCGGGGTGGAAAAACCCTCTAACAGAAGCGTCCAAAAGTTTGTGGTACAGGTTCTCTACGTCCAGATATTTGCCCTCCATCGGTGAAATCATCTCCACGTTCGGGTATGTATGCCACGGCGGGGTCGGGCGGCGGCGACGGCGTTCTCCGGGCGTCGCGACCGGCCGTACGCGCGCAGATATATAGACGTACATTCCCGAACGTTCAGGTCCGTGCGGCTTCGGTCCGGGGTATACCGATATTAGCACCCTATTTAACCCACCCACGGGGACTTGCACGCGATGGTAGACAGCCATTCCGACGGCCTGTCGCGGCGAACCGCGCTCAAGACGCTCGGCGGAGCCGGCGCGGTCGCCGTTGCGGGTTGTACGTCCGAAGAGGGAAACGGTGACGGGAGCGGCAACGGCGGCGGCAACGGCAACGGCGACATGGAACTGACCGGGAACGTCCTTGTCTCCGGGAGCAGTACGGTGTTCCCCATTGCAGAGGCGGTCAAGCGGAAGTTCGCCGACGACCAGAACGGAGCGCATCCCAAAACCGACGTTGACGTGACCAAAAACGGCAGCGGCGGTGGGTTCCGGAACGTCTTCATCCCGGGCGATAGCGACATCAACAACTCGAGTCGTCCGATCAGGGACTCCGAACGGCAAGACTGTGAGAACAACGGAATCAACCCGATCGGGTTCCGGATCGCTCAGGACGCCCTCACGATCGTCGTGAACAACGACAACGACTGGGTGGACTCGATGACGGTCGAGACGATCGGCGAGATCTGGTCGCCGGACACCAAACCAGAGACGTGGGCCGACGTCAACTCCGACTGGCCCGACGAGCCGTTCGAGCTGTTCGGCGCGGCGACCACCTCGGGGACGTTCGACTACTTCACCAAGGCCGTCGTCGGCAAGGAAGACAAGATCCGAGAGGACTTCGAGGGGACCGAACGCGACGACTCGATTGCGAACGGCGTCTCGTCGAGAAAGTACGGCTTCGGCTACCTCCCGTTCGCCTACTACGTGAACAACCCCGACAGTGTCAAGGCCCTGAGCGTCATCGAGGGCAGCGGCGAGGGGGTCCAGCCCAGCCTGGAGGCGGCCCAGAGCGGTGAGTACCCGCTTGCACGACCGCTGTTCTTCTACGCGAACGACAACAAACTCGCCGAGAGTGCCACAGTGCAGGAGTTCTGCAAGTTCTACATCGAGGAGGCCGGCAAGGACTACATCGCCAGCGACATCGGCTACGTCCCGAGCAGCGACTCCCTGGTCCAGGACAACCTCGACAAGCTCGACACCAAGATGTCGGAGATGTCGTAACCGAGCCCGTGGCTCGGACCCAATTCGGTTCGTATATATCTCCGGCAACAGACGATAGCCACAACCAATGAGCCAACAAAGCGGTACGGACGGGCCCTCGTTCGAACGTCCGGACTTCGTGGTTCGAAAGGAGCGACTGTATCGTCGCCTGCTGGCCGGGTGTGCCGCCCTGACCGTCGCGGTCACGTTCGGCATTATCCTGTCGCTGTCGGATGGAGCGCTCACGTTCTTCGGGGACGTGTCGATCGTGAAGTTCCTCACCGGAACGAACTGGTCGCCGCTCGTCGCCACATCAGAATACGGGGTCTTGCCGCTCGTGAGCGGCACCCTCATCATCGTGGTCGGGTCGGCCGTCGTCGCGCTGCCGATCGGGCTCGGTGCCGCCATCTATCTCAGCGAATACGCGGACCCTCGCGTTCGCTCGGTCGTGAAGCCGGCGCTCGAAATCCTCGCCGGCGTCCCGACCGTCATCTACGGGTACTTTGCGCTGGTGTATCTGACGCCGATTCTCGATGCTCCACTCCCCATCGAACAGGTCATCATCCCGTCGTGGCTGAGGTTCTCCCTGCCGATTATCCCCGACGGCGTACCGGTGCTTCCCGAGTTCACGCTCGTCGTCTCGGAGTTCGTGTTCGTCGTCCCGTCGCTGGGGGCGAACAACGCGCTGTCGGCGAGCATCGCCGTCGGTATCATGATCATCCCCATGGTGTCTTCCATCAGCGAGGACGCGATGAGTGCGGTCCCCGACAGCCTCCGTGAGGCCGCCTACGGGCTCGGTTCGACCAAGTTCGACGTCTCGACGTCGGTCGTGGTTCCGGCGGCCGCCTCCGGCATCATCTCCTCGTACGTGCTCGCGCTCTCGCGGGCGATCGGGGAGACGATGATCGTGACGATGGCCGATGACCGCGTCGATAGTCAAGATCGCGGGCGCGGAGTCGCTCGGGCAAACGGCCACGTACGAGGCGATGTTCGCGATCGGGCTGACGCTGTTCGGGCTGACGCTCACGATGAACATACTCGCGGAACTCGTCCGCCGACGGTTCAGGGAGGTGTACTGAGATGGCGACGAAGCCCGAACCCGCCGAGACGATCCGTCAGGACGGCCGATTTAGCCTCAAAGAGCTCAAAGGCAAGGCATTCGAGGGAGTGCTGATCGCGGCGACCCTCGTCGGCATCGTCGCCCTGCTCGTCCTGTTCGGATACATGTTCTTCGACGCGGTCGGTCCGCGGGCCGCGTCGGCGAAGTGGTATCTCCTGTTCCTCGGGACCCTGGTCGCCCCCACGTCGGCGTTCGCGCTGTACAGCCGTCGGCGACCAGCGGTCCGACAGATGAACGCGAGGGCCTCCGCGGCGGTGTTCGGTGGACTCACAATAGGTCTCGCCGTGTGGGTCATCTTCGATGCGACCGGGCCACGCGGCCCGTTGCTTTACGTCCTGCTGGCCAGCGTCTCGCCGCTCCTCATAGCCGGGTACGCGAAGTACGTCGAACGGTCGATGTTCGTCGGTCCGGCGATGATCGTCTCCACGCTGGTCGCGCTCCTCTGGACCCTCGGCACCGAGGTCTTCGTCTTCGCCCTGTTCGATCTGATCGGTCTCCTCTTCGGCTGGCTTCCGGTCCTCGGGTCGCTCCGACTCCCGGTCGGTCCTCCGACCCTCGTCACTGCCGTCTCGGTCGGCGTCCCGACGCTCGCCGTGCTCTGGTACCTCGCCCGGCAAGGTGCCCCGCGACGGACGTTCGTCCTCGTGCCGGTCGTGGCGGCGCTGAGTGGTCTCGGGACGGCCGGATTCGACTTCTGGTTTCAACCGTACGTCGACGTCCTCGCGGCGTGGGTCGCGTACGTCTGTCTCGTCGGGGTGCCGGTCGCGGCGGTCGTCGCGCTGGCGGTCAGACGCCGTGCGACCGTCAGAGAGGGCCTGGTCGCCGGCGGCGCCGTCGTCACCGGAAACCTGGCGGTCGGCGGCGTCGCGCTCGCACGCTCTCTCGACCCGTCCTTCTGGGTCGTCATGTTCTCGGGAACGGTGGTTCCGGTGGCGTACGTCGTCGGCGACGCCGTCATCGCGGACCGCGAGGGACGCATCGGACTCCTCGGGCCGTTCGTGCTCATCGGTGGCGTCCTGCTCGGGGCGCTCCTCGAGGACGTCGTCGATGCCACCGGCCCCGATACGTGGATCACGCCGACGCTACTGTTGAGCACCTGGAACGGGCTCACCCCGACGGAAGCCGGTGCGTACCCCGAGACCGTCGGCTCGATCATGATCGTCAGCGTCATGGCGCTGATGTCGTTTCCGGTCGGGGTCGGCGCGGCGATCTATCTCGAGGAGTACGCACCGAGTACGGGGCCCGCGGGACGGTTCGCGAACTTCACCGAGGTCAACATCGCGAACCTGGCGGGGGTTCCGTCCGTGGTGTACGGACTGCTGGGTCTCGCCCTGTTCAACAACGTTCTCGATTTCCCGCCCGGAATCGTCTTCACCGCGGGGGCGACGCTCGGGCTACTGATACTGCCGATCGTGATCGTCTCCGCTCAGGAGGCCATCCGCGCGGTGCCGGACTCCCTCCGTCGGGGCTCTTACGGGATGGGTGCGAGCCGGTGGCAGACCCTCCGG
>PXSC01000078.1 GCA_003023535.1 Halobacteriales archaeon QS_9_70_65
TTCCGACTCCCGGCGGGCCCGCTCGTTGGTCTCCTCGGGCGTCATCTCCGTGATCCGGACGAGCGACGGCCGCTCCATCTCGGCGTCCTGGCCGGTGGGCTTGCCGAGTTCGTCGGCGTCGGCGGTCGCGTCGAGGACGTCGTCGCGGATCTGGAAGGCGATGCCGACCCGTTCGGCGTAGCGGCCGAACGATTCGACGGTGTAGGCGTCGGCGTCGGCGGCGATGGCGCCCAGCTCCGCGGCGGCGCGGAACAGTGCCCCCGTCTTCCGGCGGGCCAGCTCCATGTACTCCTCCTCGGTGGCCGGGCGGGCGACGAGCTCGGTCGCCTCGCCCTCGCCGAGCTCGACCATCGCCTCGCTGACGACCCGCATGGCGCGGTCGTCGACGGAAAACAGCGCGAAGGCCTCCCCGAGCAGCCCGTCGCTGGTGACGATGGCCGACCCGTGGCCGAACGCCGCCCAGGCGCTGTCGACGCCGCGCCGTAGCCCCGACTCGTCGATGATGTCGTCGACGACCAGCGAGGCGTTGTGGACCAGCTCGACCCCGACCGCGAAGTCGATCGCGTCGCCGGCCGCCCGCGTCGGGCGGCCGCTCCCGCCGGTCAGCTCGCCGCCGGCGGCCTCGAAGGCGAGCAGCGTCACCATCGGCCGGACCCGCTTGCCGCCCGACAGGGAGACGTGCTCCAGCCGCTCGGTCATGGCGTCCGGCTCCGCGGCCTCGAGAACGGGCTCGAGTCGCTCCTCGACGAGCGCCCGACGCCGCTCGAGGTACTCCATAAAAAGGGTAGGGCGGGTCCCCGGAAGTACGTGACGGATGCATCCCGGACGTTTTGCACGGGTCGCCTGTAGCGTCCGCTCGCGGGCCGCGGGACAGCGGAGCCGTCCCGTTCGAGGCGGCTTCGCCGCCACACAGCGCCTCGCCCTTTTCACTCCGCCAAGACCCGACCGGCCAGCCGGCAGAAACGGACCCACTAAACGGTCCGTATCTGAACACCGCCTGCCAGACCCACCCAACAACTTTGTTCGCCTATTTCGATATGAGTGACATGTTTCCTCAAACGCTGGAGACGAAAAATCTCGTCCTCGATCAATTCTGTGACGAGCAGGTTGACGTGTTCGAGTTGTACGACCTCTTCGCTGAAGGGAGGGAGGGAGTCGAAGACGTTTTCGAGTACGTGCCACAGGAACCGTACGGGTCAGTAAAGGAGACGCGTGACCAACTAGTTGAGGCGGGAACTTCATGGGAAGAAGCTGACTCCGCGCAATACGCTGTCTATACAGCCGAGGATCCGCTCGCGGGCTATACGGGACTGTTCTTCAAGTGGGAACGGCGAACGGCGAGAATCGGGTTCACTTTCTCAAAACAGTATTGGGGAAACGGGTATGCAGGCGAATGTGCGATGGCATTAACTCGTCTCGCGCTCGACCGGCTTGAATTAGAACTGGTGGCAATCGGCCACGAAAACGGGAACGAGAAGTCGAAACGGGCTATCGAGAAGTTCATCGAGACTGTCGGAGGGCAGTACGATGGCGTTCTGCGAAATCGGACGCCACTCGGCGACGAAATCGCAGACCACCACCGCTACACCGTCACCCGAGAACAGTATCAGCAAACGGTACACGAGGAGTAGTCTCTCTATACTAACCGAGCCATCGATTCGGAGTTAGCATCCGCCGAGAGGGGCGTCCGTCAGGTCGCCCCCGAGGCGGTTCGCCGGACGCGACCGCAGGGAGCGTCCGGTAGCGCGCACGGACCGAGCGCGGCGAAGCCGCGCGAGGGAGTACGCGCGCATATTTTCCCCAAGTTTTTGCCTGACCGAGCGCGCCGAGGGCGCGCGAGGGAAGTGCAAAAAGTGGGGGTTTTTAGACGTCGGGCGCCTCGCCGCCGAAGGCCTCGATGAGCTCCGGCACGACATCGAAGAGGTCGTCGACGATGCCGTAGTCGGCGATGTCGTAGATGGGCGCGCTGGGGTCGGTGTTGATGGCGACGATGGTGTCGGCGCCCTTCATGCCGGCGACGTGCTGGACGGCCCCGGAGATGCCGACGGCGATGTAGACGTCCGGCGTGACGGCCTTGCCGGACTGGCCGACCTGGCGGTTCTTCGGCAGCCAGCCGTTGTCGACGATGGGACGGGACGACGACAGCGTCGCGCCGAGGGTGTCGGCCAGCTCCTCGATCAGCGGGATGTTGTCCTCCTCCTCGATGCCGCGGCCGACGGAGACGAGGACGTCCGCCTCGGTGATGTCGACGTCGCCGCCGCCGACCTCCTCGAAGCCGTTGACGGTCGTCCCGAGGTCGTCGCCGACGTCGGCGTCGAAGGCCTCGACGGTCGCGTCGCCGGGCGTTTCGGCCTTCGGATACTCCGCCGGCCGGATCGTGACGGCGTACTGGTCGGCGTCGACGTCGTAGGCCGTCTCGACCTTGCCGCCGTACTGCTCGCGGGTGACCTCGATTCCGTCGCCGGCCTCGAAGTCGATGACGTCGGTGATCAGCGGGACGTCGAGCCGCTCGGCGACCGCGGGGACGTAGTCGAGCCCGTTGACCGAGTTCGGCGCTACGAGTGCGGTCGGCTCCAGCTCGGCGTGGAGCTGTTCGACGGCGTCGGCGTACACCCCGTGGTTGAACTCCTCGCCCTCGTCGACGGTGTAGACGGTGTCGACGCCCTCCCGGTCGAGCCGTTCGGCGAAGGCGTCGACGTCGCCGCCGACGACGACGACGTCGAGGTCGCCGCCGGTCGCGTCGGCCAGCCGGCGGCCGGCGGTGATCAGCTCCAGGGAGACGTCCCGGAGGTCGCCGCGGCGGTGCTCGGCGACGGCGAGGACGCTCACGCGTCGACCACCCCCTCGTCGCGGAGGAACTCCGCGAGCGACGCGGCGGTGTCCTCGGGGCTACCCTCCCAGACGGTGGCGTTGCCCTCCGATTCGGGTTCGTACATGTCGGTCCGCTCGACCGGCGAGTCGACGACCGACTCGTCGAGGCCGACGTCGTCAAGATCGCGGACCTCCAGCGGCTTGCGCTGGGCCTGCCGGATACCCCGCAGGCTGGCGTACCGCGGCTCGTTGATGCCGGTCTGGATGGTGAGCACGGCGGGCAGTTCGACGTCGGTCAGCTCCTCGACGCCGCCCTCCAGCTCCCGGCGGACGCTCGCGACGCCGGCGTCGGCGTCCAGCTCCATCGCGTTGACGACGGCGGCCCACTCGACGTCCAGCCGCTCGGCGAGGGCGACGCCGGTGGCGCCGTTGGCGTCGTCGGCGGCCTGGACGCCCGACAGTACCAGGTCGGGCTCTTCCTCCTCGGCGACGGCCGCCAGCAGCTCGGCCTTCGCGTCGAGGTCGAGGAACTGCGTTTCGGCGAGGGCGTCGTCCCAAACGCGGACGGCCCGGTCGGCGCCCTTCGCCAGCGCCATCCGGACCGTCTCCTCGGCCCGCTCCGGGCCGACCGTGACCGTGACGACCTCGACGTCGTCGGTCTCGTCGGCCTCCGACAGCTGGACGGCCTCCTCGACGGCGTAGTCGTCCCACTCGTTGAGGTCGTATTCCAGCGACCCCTCGTCGATGTCGAGTCCCGAGATGCGGAACTCGTCGTCGACCTCGGCCACCTCCTTGACGGTGACGAGTACCTTCATGATGATCGTTCGTCGAACTGTCGGGGTCGTTCGTGGTTAAACGTTTCCGAACGCGACGGGGCTCGCCGGGAGGGGCGGTCAGGAGTCCTCGTCGGGGTCGATGTCGGTGACGCCCTCCGTCGGGAGGCTGATGAGGTTCTCCCGGCCGATACGGAGCTTGTCGACCCTGTCGTCGTCTTCCATCGACGACAGCAGCTGCGAGACCTTGGCGTTCGACCAGCCGGTTTCCTTGACGATCTTGGCCTGCTTCATCCGGCCGCCGTGCTGCTCGAGGAGGTGTTCGACGCGCTCCTCGTCGGAGAGCAACTCGAGGGCCGGGCCGTCGTCGCCATCGTCCTCGCCGTCGCCGTCGTCCTCGCCGTCGCCGTCGTCCTCGCCGTCGCCGTCGCCGTCGACGCCCGTCTCCTCGCGCCGGCGCCACAGGAGGTAGACGCCGAGCGGGAGCGCGGTACCGCTCAGCGCCAGCGCGCCGACGAGCAGCGCCGTCGACGGCGACTCGAACGGTCCGTCCGGCGCCGGCTGGTAGACGATCTCGAAGTAGCCCGGCTCGAAGCTCGCCGGCCCCTCCCACCGGAGGTCGCCGTCGTCGGCGCCGATCGGCGACGTCGTCGGGGCGGTGTAGCCCGGCGCCGACCGGATGACGAGCGTCTGATTGGGGCCGAGCCCGGAGAGCCACGTCCCGTCGGTCGTGTTGAACGCGTCGCCGACGTACATCGTCCCGTTCTCGTCGACCCGGGCGAACGACTCCCAGACGAACGACACGCGCAGTTCGCCGTACCGGTCGATCCCGTCGTCGGTCGACCGCTCGATCAGCTCCGCCGACCGGCTGGGCTCGCCGACCGACATCTCCCGGCCGGTCGCCTCCGTGGCCGCCTCGGCGGCCCGCTCGAAGACGTCGACCCCGAGCCGGAAGTCCTGTTCGCCCCCTTCGAACGCCTCGGCGAACGACCTGAAGCTGTCGACGTCCCCCTCGTTCTCGAGCGGTACGGTGGCGACGATCGTCCACCGGGCGTCGCCGTCGTTCTGTAGCTGCACCTCCAGCCGCGTCTCCTCGGCGGGCGGCTGTGCACCGACCGGGGCGACGCCGACGACCAACCCGACGACGAGGAGGACACAGAGTAGCGGGGGGACCCGACACCGCATAACTGGGTCATGCACGCCGGTGCGGGAAAACGCTTTCTATCGCCCGATAAAACGTCTGCGCTCTTCATACTGCTTCTAAAGGATATTGAGAGGGTTTCTATTCCAGTGGTCGAGACGGGCGGATTTTTACTTGCCCGGTTCGAGGGGCCCGACATGGACAGTCACCGGGCAGTCGCGGTCGCCCTCCTCGTCTGTGCAGCGACGCTCGGTGCGGTCTCCATCGGCGCCACACAGGAGGCGGACGGACCGGCGATGTCGGTACAGCAGGCCGAGAACACCTCCAACTACCTCGGCCCGAACGCCAGTGACATCGACCGGTCCGGCGAAGAGACGACGTCGCTGGACGTCGGTGCGGCCGTCAGCACCAACGGCGGGCAGG
>PXSC01000079.1:0-7969 GCA_003023535.1 Halobacteriales archaeon QS_9_70_65
GGTCGTCATGACCACACAGAACCACGGCTACACCGTCGCCGACCCCGGCGACCTCGAGGTGACCCAGATCAACGTCAACGACGACACCCCCGAGGGCCTGGAGAGCGACGACCTCGGCGTCATCACCCGCCAGTACCACCCCGAGGCCAACCCCGGCCCCCACGACACGCTCGACTTCTTCGACGACGTCGTCGGGATGGTCGAGGAGGCGCCGACGCCGAACGCCGACTGACACGCCCTGTCACGCCGCCGGCAATCCTTTCATCCAGGCCCCGTCACCGCCGACATGGCGCTGTTCCCGCGTGCCGCCGAGAGCCCCCGCCTGCGGTACGAACTGGTCCACCCGGAGTCGTTCGACCCCTACGAGATGTACGAACACGCCCGCGAGGGCGCCCCCGACATCGAGGAGATAACCACCTGGATGACGTGGAATCCCCATGCTCACCCGAAGGAGACGGCGGAGTTCGTCGACTTCGTCGGCGAGGAGTTCGACGACGACGAGGACGTCACCTTCGCGATTTACCCACGGGACGGCGAGGACGGCGCTGGCGAGTTCGCCGGGGGCTGCAGGCTCTCCGTCGACTGGGACCGCCGCCGCGCCGGGTTGGGCGTCTGGCTCCGGAAGCCGTTCTGGGGCCGCGGCTACTCCGGCGAGCGCGCCCGGACGCTGGCGGCGCTGGCGTTCGACGTCCTCGATCTGGAGGTCGTCTGCGTCACCCACGACCCGGACAACGAGAAGTCCGGCCGCGCCATCGAGAAGTACGTCGAGTCGCTGGGCGGCCGGAGGGAGGGAACGGTCCGCAACGGGGTCGTCGTCGGCGGCGAACCGCGGGACACGGTCCGCTACTCGGTCACGAGCGAGGAGTGGCAGGAAGCGACCGGCGGCGAGTACGACGCCGACTTCGAGTTCGGGCGGTGACCCGCGGGTGTCGCCCGTCGTCTCGACGGGACGGTTCGGGGTCGCCGACCCGTCATCCCGCCGGCTGTAACTGCGTGAAAATCCGATTCGAGGCATCCGCAGTAGTCGTTCGATAAAAGCCGTTTACGGCACCGAGGTTCGGATACTGATTGCTGGAACTGTGTACCGGTACGACCGCACGACGGCGTGCGGTCATCCGATAATGACGTACAGTGACCACTGAGGGTGCCGTAGAACTATTCAGGGGGTACTGGTTTCATCTGGACCCCGGTGAATCGGTCGGGAGGTAGACGTGCGAACTGACCGAAGTAGGTGACTAACCATATCCATCGGTGCCGATGGGGGGAATATGGCGGTTCAAACGACGATAGGGTGGTCGCTCATCACATCTGGCATCGTAACGCTTCTACTCGCGTATCTGCCGTTTCCGTCCGTCTATTGAGGTGTCGGTCTCCTCGTCGTCGGTATCCTCATCTTCGTTACTCGACGGCGCTGACAGTGGTCAATAGGTCGTCTGTACTGACCGATTCAGCATAGCGGAATACAGGGTATGTGAACCGTCGTGTAACACCCTCACTACGAGACAGTTACGGGCGGCCGCTGTGTGGGCTCTATCCGAGCGGAGCGAGGATATCTCACACAGCGCGGTCCGCCAGCCGGCCGAGGGCTTTCGAGGTCCGTACGTCGAGTCAATGCTCACTCGGACGTTCGTTCTATACGCACCCTCAGCGAACCGGGTCGCGGGCTACGTAGACCCGGGGAGTCCACCCTACCAGCCGACCCCGTTCCACTTGAAGTCGGCGTCGTACTCGCCGCCGGTCGCTTCCTGCCACCCCTCGCTCGTAACGGAGTAGCGAACCGTGTCCCGCGGCTCGCCGCCGACGACGACCCCGTTGCGGACCGTTCCCTCCCTCCGACCGCCCAGCGACTCGACGTACTTCTCGATGGCGCGGCCGGACTTCTCGTTGTCCGGGTCGTGGGTGACACAGACCACCCCGAGGTCGAGGACGTCGAACGCCAGTGCCGCCAGCGTCCGGGCGCGCTCGCCGGAGTAGCCGCGGCCCCAGAACGGCTTGCGGAACCAGACGCCCAGCTCGGCGCGGCGGCGGTCCCAGTCGACGGAGAGCCCGCAGGTGCCGGCGAACTCGCCGGCGCCGTCCTCGCCGTCGCGGGGGTAGATCGCGAAGGTGACGCCCTCGTCGTCGTCGAACTGCTCGCCGACGAAGGCGACGAAGTTCGCGGTCTCCTTCGGGTGGGCGTGGGGGTCCCACGTCATGCACGCGGTTACTTCGTCGATGCCGGGAGCGCCCTGGCGGGCGTGTTCGTACATCTCGTAGGGGTCGAACGCCTCCGGGTGGACGAGTTCGTACCGCAGGCGGGGGCTCTCGGCGGCACGCGGAAACAGCGCCATGCCGGCGGTGACGGGGCCTCGATCAAAGGGTTGCCGGTGGCGTGACAGCGGTTGTCAGTCGGCGTTCGGCGTCGGCGCCTCCTCGACCATTCCGACGACGTCGTCGAAGAAGTCGAGCGTGTCGTGGGGGCCGGGGTTGGCCTCGGGGTGGTACTGGCGGGTGATGACGCCGAGTTCGTCGCTCTCCAGGCCTTCGGGGGTGTCGTCGTTGACGTTGATCTGGGTCACCTCGAGGTCACCGGGGTCGGCGACGGTGTAGCCGTGGTTCTGGGTGGTCATGACGACCCGTCCGGAGCGGAGGTCCCGGACGGGCTGGTTGACGCCGCGGTGGCCGAACTCCATCTTCTCGGTCTCGCCGCCGAGGGCGTCCGCGATGACCTGCTGGCCGAGACAGATGCCGGCCATCGGCACCTCGCCGACGTACTCGTCGACGAGGGCGGCGGCGGCTTCGAAGTTCTTCGGATCGCCGGGGCCGTTGGAGACGAACAGTACGTCGGGGTCGACGGCCTCGACGTCGGCGGCCGTCGCGTCGTAGGGCAGCACCTCGACGACGGCGTCCCGTTCGAGCAGGGAGTCGGCGATGGAGCCCTTGGCGCCGCAGTCGACCAGCGCGACCGTCGGGCCGTCGCCGTCGGGGTTGTGGGTGCGGGGTTCGGCGGCGCTGACCTGCGCGCCGATGTCGGTGTGGTCGCTCATCGCGACGCAGCGCTCGAGTTCGGTTTCGGCGGCCTCGGGGGTGGCGTCCGGGCCGGCGGCGATGCCGCACTGCATGGCCCCCTGCTCGCGGATGCCGGTCACCAGGTCGCGGGTGTCGAGATGATCGACGGCGGGGACGTCCTCGCTTTCGAGCCAGGCGGCGACGTCCTCGGTGAACTCCCGGGCGACGGCGGCCCGCGGGTGGACGCGGTCGGACTCGAAGCGCGCCTCCCGGACGCCGTAGTTGCCGACGAGCGGGTACGAGAAGGTGAGCACCTGCTCCTCGTAGCTGGGGTCGGTGAGCGACTCCTCGTAGCCGGTGTAGGCGGTCGTGAACACGAGTTCCCCGCGGCTGCGGCCGGGGGCGCGGCTGCGGGCCTCGACGACCCGGCCGTCCTCCAGCGCGATGTAGGCCTCCGTCATTACGAAACACGTACGATGCATAGTCAAATAACCCTTGTGTTCGAAGCGGAGTTACGAAATTCGTAATCGGTAAGTGCCGGCGGGTCGAACCGTCACACCTCGATGGACGACCTGGACCGGGAGATACTGACCATCCTCCGGCGGGACTCGCGGACGCCGTACACCGAAATCGCCGACCACGTCGGCACCTCGGAGGGGACGGTCCGCAACCGGGTCGAACGGCTCGTCGACGAGGGGATAATCGAGCGGTTCACCGTCGCCACCCGGACGGGCAACGTCAAGGCGATGGTCGAGATCGGCGTCGCCGTCGACGTCGACACCGACGACATCTCCGGGCGGATGGCCGACTGGTCGGGGGTCGACTTCGTCTGGCAGGTCTCCGGCGAGGAAGACGTCGTCGCCGTCGCCGACACGGCCGACACCGGCACGCTCAACGAGATGATCACCCGCGCCCGGGAACTCGACGAGGTCGTCAGCACGAAGACGCGGCTCATCCTCGACGAGAAGCTGGGCTAGCCGGACTCCTCGCCCGGCGGGTCGCCGACCCCCGGCGTCGGCCCGTCGGGACTGTCGAGCTGTCGCTTGTGCTCGTGAATCCGCCGGTAGAGTCCCCGGAGCAGCCGGTAGGGGAGTCGGTCGTCGACGCGGGCGTCGACTCGGCCCTCCCGGATGGCGTCGGTGACCGCGGCGGGCGTCAGTTCTTCGGCGTCGACCTCCGTGTGGGCGCGGCCCACCTCGAAGGGGTAGTGGGCGTCGCTGCCGCCCTCGCCGAGGTCCCGGATGGTACTGTTCCGGTAGGGGTGTGCGAGCACCGCCGCACAGCCGCGGTCGTGGGCCAGCTCGACGGCCTCCTCGGGGGTCAACTCGCCGGGGTCGGTCTCGGCCGGCGGGTCCGGGCCGACGACGAGCAGGTGGCCCCGCGTCGTCGTTATCTCGTTGCCCGGCAGCGCCGTCGTGCCCAGCGAGTCCGGAAAGGCCGTGTAGTAGTCGTGGTTGGTCGTGGCGAGGCCGTCGAGGCCGCGGAGTCGCGCGACCGCCGCCAGCAGCCGGTAGCCGACGGGGTCGAAGCGGTCCCCCAACGCGCGACGGCCGTGGAAGAACCGCGTGTGGGTGTGCAGGTCGACGGCGTACACGTCGGAATCGGGGACCGGAACACCTTTTTATTTTTCGACACGACCGATTCGGCATGGAAGAGGCCGGAAGCGACGGCTCGCGACGGGTGGTGATCTGCAACCCCGTCAGCGGAAGCGAGGACCACGTCGATCACGTCCGCGAACTCGCCGACGCCCACGGGTTCGACTGCAGGGAAGCCGCCGAGGCGGGCGACGTCCCCCGGATGGCCGCCGAGGCCGCCACCGGTGGTGCGGAGTTCGTGGCGGCGGCGGGCGGGGACGGCACGCTCAACGAGGTGGTCAACGGGCTCTACGGCGCCGAGGCGCTCGGGGACGTGACCGTCGGCGTCGTACCCGCCGGCACCGGCAACAACTTCGCCTCGAAACTCGGCGTCGAGAGCATCGACCACGCCTTCGAGGTGTTCGCGGACGGCGAGCGCCGGGAGGTCGACCTCGGGGTGGCCGCGGGGCGGGCGTTCGTCAACTCCTGTGTCGGCGGCATCACCGCCGAGGCCAGCGCCGAGACCACCCCCGAGAGCAAGCGGAACCTCGGCGTGATGGCTTACGTGCTGAACACGGTCAGGCAGGCCGTCGCCTACGAGGGCATCCCGCTGACCGTCGAGACGCGGGACGCCGACCCCCGGACCTGGAGCGGCGAGGCGGCGTTCGTCCTCGTGGGCAACGGTCGGCGCTTTCCCGTCGGGGGCGACGCCCAGGCCGACATGGAGGACGGCCTGCTCGAGGTGACCATCATCGAGGACGCGCCGGCCGTCGACGTCGTCGGCGAGGCGACCAGGGAGCGGCTCTTCGGGGATTCCGGCGACCACATCCACCGGCTCGTGACGCCGACGCTGACCGTCCGGTCGGCCGACGACGACCCCATCTCGTTCAGCCTCGACGGCGAAATGATAACGAGCCACGAGGCGGACGTCGAGGCGCTTCCCGGGCGGCTGACGATGCCGGTCGGGACGGCCTACGACCCGAACCCCGACGCCGGCGCGTAGCGTCCCGCCGGAGTCGAAGAGGCCTTAACAGCGGTCGTCGTTTTCTCGCACATGAGCACGGACGACATCGACCCGGTCGGGTCGGGAGGCGAACACGAAAACGCCCTGCAGGACGTCATCGCCGTCGACGCCAACGACGATCCCGAGGGGACGGTCAACCGGCTGGACGCCCACACCGGCGACGGCATCCGCCACCGCGCGTTCATCACCCTGGTCTTCGACGGCGACGGCCACGTCCTCCTGGCCCAGCGAGCGCCGGACAAGCGCCTGTGGGATACCTTCTGGGACGGCACCGTCGCCTCCCACCCGGCCGAGGGCCAGAGCCAAGCGGAGGCGACCCGCCAGCGCCTCGAAGAGGAACTCGGGGTCACGCCCGAGCAGTACAGCGACCTCCGGGTGACGGACAAGTTCGAGTACAAGCGCTACTACATGGACGAGGGCCTCGAGTGGGAGTGTCCGTGGTTCGAGATCGCGATGCGCCGGGACTTCGAGGGGTAGGTTCGGGAAGACTTTTACTTCGGCCGCCTGCTCTCCGAATCATGGATCCCGTGGACGCGGAGGAAGCACTCACGTACGCCGTCAGTCGCGAGATGGTCGCCATCTACCTGGTCATTCTAGTCGGGATTCTCCTGCGGCTCGTGGGCCCCCGGATCTTTTTTCCGATCTCGAGGTTCCTGGCGGTCGAACGGCTGCTCGGCACCGTCTTCACCGTCGTCGGCTTCGTCGCCACCTTCGTCGGCTCCGTCGCGCTGCTGTACAAGCTCGTCGCCGACGCCGTCGCTCGGGCGTGACCCGGCGGGATCCGGGAGTGTGACGTTCAGTTACGAGGAAGTAGCGTGCTTCGGCGGTGATAGCGGCGTTTTACGCCTCCTCCCGCTCGCTCGGTCTCGCTGTGCTCGCGTGTCGTCGCTCCGTGCGTCGCTCCTCGCGCTCGCTTCTCGCGCTCGCTTCATTCCGAGGCCTCCCTCCCTTCGATCGGTCGGCCTCGCCGTCTCCGGCAATCAGCGATTTCCGGGAGCGAGCGGATCGGAGATCCGCGATCTACGGAAGAGCTTCGCTCTTCCGGGATGACGAACGACGGCTCGCAGAGCCGTCTTTCGGGCCACGATCCTCGACCTCGTCCTGCGGTTTTCTCGCGCGGCGCAGGGCGCCGCGAACGCCGGGGGTCGCCGAGTCGGCGGCCGGGTTCACCGGCCACCGTCTAACGTGGTCGTTCGAAAGGCGCTTCGCGCCGTTCGTGATACGTGCGGGACTCGTCGAGTCTCGCGGGCCGTGCGAACGGGCGGCTCCGCCGCCCGTGAGCAGATGACGAGAGAGCGTCGCTCTCTCGAACCACGGCGACGCCGCCATGCAGCGTCTCGCCCGTTTAGTCCGCCAGGAGTGGATTGACCGGGCAGCAGAAACTCGCTTGCCGGCCAGTGCTTATCTAAACACTGCTCGATGGTCACTGGGGGCTTTTTACCCCGCGGCCGGTAGCCGCCAGCATGCGCGCGGTGTGTGCCGGACACGTCAACTGGGACGTCACCCTGCAGGTCGATCGGCTGCCGGTGCCGAACGACGAGGACTGGGTCCGCGAGCGGACGGAACCTGGCGGCGGCAGCGCAGCCAACGTCGCCGCCCTGGCCGGGCTCGACCGGGAGGCGCGGCCGTTCGGCAGCGTCGGCGACGACGACGCCGGCTCGGCGATTCGGTCGGAACTGTGGCGGGCGGGCGTGGAGACGCGGCTCCGGACGGTCGCCGGCGCGGCGACGACCCGGAAGTACCTCCTCGTCGACGACGACGGCGAAGTGGCGGTTCCGGGGACCGGCGGCGCCGACGAGTCGCTGTCGGCGGCCGACATCCCGGCCGCGACGTTCGACGACGCCGACGCGCTCCATCTGACGGGCCAGGACCCGAAGACGGCGGCGGTACTGGCGGCGACGGCGGCCGACCGCGGGCTGGCGGTCAGCTTCGACCCCGGCCGGCGGCTCACCGACCGCGACTACGACGATATCGACCACGTCGACCTGCTGTTCGCCTCGAAACGGGAGACCGCGGCGGCGGCGACGCCCGCCTGGACGGTGACGACGCGCGGTGGCCGGGGGGCGACGCTGAGCTGCCCCGAGGGCCGCCTCGATCACCCGGGGTACGACCTCGACGGACCGCCGGTCGACGCCGCCGGCGCGGGCGACGCCTTCGCGGCGGGCTTTCTGGCCGTCCGGCTCGCCGACGGCGACCCCGAGCGGGCGCTGTCGGTCGCCGCCGCCTGCGGCGCCCTGGCGGCCGGCGAGCGCGGCCCGCGGCCCGACCTCCCCTGGGAGCGCGTCGAGCGGGTGGTGTCGTGATACCGCTCCACGGCTTCGGCGGGACGGCTCCCTCGCCGGGGCTGCGGCTCTCGGCCGCGGCGGTCGTCGGCCTCGCGGCG
>PXSC01000079.1:8025-8692 GCA_003023535.1 Halobacteriales archaeon QS_9_70_65
CGCCGAACTGCTGGCGGCCGCGCTCGTCGTCTGCCTGCTGTACGGCGTCTTCTCGTGGCTCGTCTTCCCCCGGTACGGCGGCAACGCCTTCGAGACGCGACCGGCGACGGTCAGGCGGGGGTGGGCACTCTCCGTGGCCGTCTACGGCCTCGGTCTCGTCGCCGGGACGGCCGCCGTCTCCGGCGTCCTGCTCGGCTGAGCGGTCGAAAGCGTTTCTTTCGGTGCCGGCGTAGGCGTCGGCGTGACGGTCGGCTATCTCTTCGACCTCGACGAGACGCTGGTGGTTTACGATCCGGAGCGGGCGGGCATCTTCCGGGACGCCTGTCGGCGGGCGGGCGTCGAGCCGACCGACGACGCCGCCGAGGCGATCGGCCCCGGCTACGTCGAGACGTTCGCGGCCTTCGAGGAAAGCCCGTACGTCGGCGCGGCACGGGCCGCCCGCGAGGCCGGTCTGGAGGTCGATCCCGAGCGGTTCGCCGAGACGTACGTCGAGGCCGAACTCGCGGCCACACACGCCCCCGACGGCCTCGCGGAACTACTGGCGTCGCTGGAGCGGGTCGGCGTCGTGACGAACGGCTACGGCCCGGTCCAGCGCCGGAAACTGGCGGTGACCGGCCTCACCGACCACGTCGACGCCGTGGTGTGTGCCGACGACGTCGAGGCGTTC
>PXSC01000079.1:8722-24641 GCA_003023535.1 Halobacteriales archaeon QS_9_70_65
GAGCCGGCGGCGATTCCGACGGCGCCGCCGTTCCGCCGGGACGACTGATACCGCCGGACGTAATTTCGTGAATATCTGAATCGGAACCAGCCCACACACCCGGTATAACGTGACACTACACCGGACTGCGATTCAGGTAGTTACGTCCGGCGGTATGACTTTTGGGGGTCGCCCGCGAGGACTCGACATGGCCAAACAGCCGCACCTGCTGGTCGAGCCGGGCGAAACTCACGACGTCGCGCTGCTGCCGGGCGACCCCGGCCGCGTCGACCGTATCGCCGACCACTGCGACGACGCGGAGACGGTCGCGGCGAACCGCGAGTACAAGCTCGTCAACGCCGTCTACGGTGACCGCGAGCTGACGATCTGCTCGACGGGCATCGGTTCGCCGTCGGCGGCCATCGCGGTCGAGGAGCTAGCGGCCGTTGGCGTCGAGCGGTTCGTCCGCGTCGGCACCACGGGCGCCCTCCAGCCGGACATCGAGATCGGCGACACCGTCGTCGTTACCGGCGCCGCCAAGGACGAGGGGACGACCGAACGGTACGAGGACGTCGCGGTGCCGGCGGTGCCGAACCACGAAACGCTGTCGGCGCTGGTCGACGCCGCCGCCGCCCGCGAGGCGCCGGTCCACGTCGGTCCCGTCGCAACGGACGACGCCTTCTACGCCGAGACCGACGCCTACGTGCGGGAGTGGAATGAGGCCGGACTGCTGGCCGTCGAGATGGAGGCCGCCGCCATCTTCACGCTGGCCCGCCGGAAGGGGCTGGCGGCCGGCGCGGTCTGCACCGTCGACGGCAACCTCGTCGCGGGCACCCAGAAGGGCGAAACCGACGACGAGGAGCTGCCGCCGAAGGCCCGGGACAACGTCGCCCGGACCGCCGGACCCGTCGACGGCGACGGAGGTGACGTAGGCGTCGGTCGTCTGCTCGCGGTCGCCGGTCCGGGGTGCCTCCCGGAAGGCGCGGATGCGGACCTCGACGCCCGTTCGGCCCGCCTCGTAGACGCGCGACTCGGCGACGCAGGTGTCGCCCTGCGGGGCCGGCCGCTCGAAGTTCGGCCCGTCGATGCGGGCGGTCACGCAGGTCTCGCCGGCGTGCCGCACCGCAGACATCGCGCCGACCTCGTCCGTTCACTCGACGACGATGCTGCCGTAGGCGGAGCCGTGGTTACTCGTGCCGGTCGGCTGGACACGCTGGCGGTTCTCGATGTACGCATCGCTGACCGTCGTCACGGCCGCGCGTGGAGCCGACGGAGAACAGTGGTTCGGGCCCGCCGGCACGGACCCGCCCAACCGTTATGTCGGCGCCGCCGAAGCAGACCACATGACGGAGACGGCTGTCGTCGCCGGTGTCGGACCAGGTCTCGGCTCCTCGGTCGCCCGCCGGTTCGCCGAGGACGGCGCCGCGGTCGGACTGTTCGCCCGCTCGACGGAGTACGTCGAAGAGCTGGCCGACGACCTCGACGTCACGACTCCGGGGACCGCGGCCGCGGTGCCGACGGACTTGACCGACGGTGAGGCGGTGGCCGACGGCTTCGCGGCCGTCCGCGAGCGGTTCGGCCCGGTCGACGCGCTGGTGGTGACGGCCTTCGCCGACGGCGCCGGTGACGGTGGCGGAATCCTCGACGCCGAGACGGCCGACCTCGCGGCGGCCTGGGAGACGCGCGTGCTCGGGAACTTCCGGTGTGCGAGGACGGCCGCCGCCGACATGCGCCGCGGCGACGGCGGCACGGTCCTGTTGACGAACTCGGCGGCGGCGACGACCCCGTCGGCGTCGCTCCCGGCGGCGACGGCCAGACACGCCCTCCGGGGGCTGGCGCGGTCGATGGACGCCGACCCCGAACTCGGGGCCGCCGGCGTCCAGACCGTCCACGTGATCGTCGACGGCTGGATCGACAAGCCGTCGTCGCGTGCGGCGTACCCGGACCACGAACGGTGGATGGACCCCGACGAAATCGCCGACCGGCTCCACGGCCTCGCGGCCGCCGAGACGGTCCACGCCGGCGAGATCGACCTCCGACACCCCCGCGACGAGCCGTCGTTCTGAGTCAGCGGTCGCCGACGACGGCCGTCTGCATCGCCGCGCTGTCGTAGGCCGCCCCGGCGTCGCCGTCCGGCGTCATGAGGATCACCCCCGCCGACCCCTCGACGAGGCCGCCGAACTCCTCGATTGCGGCCTCGGCGGCCGCCTGGGCCTCTGCGCCGTCGGCGAGGCGGTCGACCGCCCGCCGCGAGAGGGTCGTCCGGGCGATGTCCTCGCCGGCGCCGGTCGCCGAGGCGCCGCCGGCCGGCGTACAGTAGAAGCCGGAGCCGACCTGCGGGACGTCGCCGACCCGGCCGGCCAGCGCCAGCCACCGGCCGCCGGTGGAAGTGGCGGCGGCGACCCGATCGCCGTCGGTCGCGACCGCGCCGACGGTATCGTG
Source organism: Halobacteriales archaeon QS_9_70_65 (assembly GCA_003023535.1). Next base: position 11,144 of record PXSC01000079.1, read on the forward strand.
GTCGTGGTCGCGGTCGCGGCCGTTCGCCCCCGTTTCGGCCTCCGAATCTGCGTCCGCGTCCGGCGCCGCCGCGAGACGGTCGCCGAACCGCTCGCGCACCCAGTCGGCGTGGGCCAGGGGGTCGCCGTCGGGGGCGTCGACGTCGGCCCACCGTCGGTCGGTCTCGTCGGTCCGGAGGTCGACGCCGGCCTCGACGCCGGCGGCCGCCGCCAGGTCGACGGCGTGGACGCCCGTCACGAGGACGTGCGGCGTTCGCTCCTTGACGACGCGGGCGACGTCGACGGCGTGTTCGACGCCGGGCATCCCGGCGACGGCGCCGACCTCGCGGTCGTCGGTCATCAGGCCGGCGTCGGTCCGGACGTGGCCGTCGGACTGGACGGCCCCGCCGACGCCGGCGTTGAACCGGGGGTCGGACTCCAGGGCCCGCAGCGTCGCGACGACGGCGTCGGTCGGCGTCGCCGCCGCCGCGCCGGCCGCGGCGGCCTCGTCGAGCGCCGTCTGTCTATCCGCCGGTTCCTCGGGCGGGGTGCCGGCGCCGCCGTGGGCGATGACGCGCATACGACCTCTGCGGTCGGCGGGAGATTACGGCTTGTGGTGGCGTCGGCGCCGACGCCGACGCCGGGTCCCTCCGGGACGTTCATGCAAAATTCGCCGCGGGAGCGGTACGTCTTTGGGGCGGCCGCCAAAACCCGTCGGCATGGCATACGACAAAGTGGAAGTACCCTCTGCGGGCCGGAAAGTCGAGGTGGAGGGCGACGACGAACTCGTCGTGCCCGACGACCCCATCGTTCCCATCATCCACGGGGACGGCATCGGGGTGGACGTCGGTCCGGCCGCCCAGACGGTGCTGCAGGCGGCCGCCGACGCCACCGGCCGGGAGATTCACTGGATGCGGGTGTACGCGGGCGAGTCCGCCCGGGAGATGTACGACGAGAACCTGCCGGCCGACACCATCGAGGCGCTACGGGAGTTCAAGATCTCGATCAAGGGCCCGCTGACGACGCCCGTCGGCGCCGGGTTCCGGAGTCTCAACGTCGCGCTGCGGAAGCGGCTCGACCTCTACACGAATATCCGGCCGACCTACCACCTCGAGGGCGTCCCCTCGCCGGTCAAGCGGCCCGAGCGGATGGACATGATAACCTTCCGGGAGAACACCGAGGACGTCTACGCCGGCATCGAGTGGGAGGCCGACACCGAGGGCGCCGAGCAGGTCCGGGAGTTCGTCGAGGCGGAGATGGGCTACGACTCGACCATCCACGACGGGCCCGTCGGCATCGGCGTCAAGCCCATCACCGAGTTCGGTACCAAGCGGCTCGTCCGGAAGGCCATCGACTACGCCCTCGAACACGACCGCGACTCGGTGACGCTGGTCCACAAGGGCAACATCATGAAGTTCACCGAGGGCGCCTTCCGCGACTGGGGCTACGAGGTCGCCGAGGAGGAGTACGGCGAGGCGGTCATCACTGAGGACACCCTCTGGGAGGAGCGCGACGGCGAGCCGCCGGACGAGGCCGTCGTCGTCAACGACCGCATCGCCGACAACATGCTCCAGCAGATCCTCACCCGGACCGACCAGTACGACGTGCTGGCGCTGCCGAACCTCAACGGCGACTACCTCTCGGACGCCTGCGGCGCCCAGATCGGCGGGCTCGGCATCGCGCCCGGCGCCAACGTCGGCGACGGCCGCGTGCTCGCCGAACCCGTCCACGGCTCCGCGCCGAAGTACGCCGGCCAGGACAAGGTCAACGAGAAGCTCGCCACCAGCGAGTACGCCGAAGCCGTCGTCGACAACCTCTACGACCTGGCCTGAGTTCGGGTCGCCTTCTTTGTATTCCGTCCGACCAGCGGCCGCGCCGTCCACGGACGGCGGTCCCGACCGGCCCCGGTGGTCCCGACCCCTGGACTCGTGACGACCGGTCGCCGGGGCCGATACGGTCTCGTCGAGGCACCCCACGTCCGGGGCGCGACCACCTTCCCTACCACCTGCCGTCCCGGCGGCAGGACGCATCCGTGCGACCGACGGGTCGAGGGGCGGACCCGGAGGTACTGCTCGGACTGCGAGCGGGTGGTCCGACGCACGCCGATCCCCGCGGCGGGCGTCACAGTCGTCGGATCGGGCGGATTCTTGTGGTCGGCGTGCGATCGGCCCGAGTCGCGCCGACTGGACGGGCCCCGGCGGGCACGTGGAGGCCGGCGAGTCGCCGACGGCGAACACGTAGTCGTCCTCGACCACGCCGTTTCGCGCCGGGCGGTCGGCGGAATCCCCGACCCGGGACCGGAACTCGCGGCCGTCGAGTGGCTCCGTCCCGACGGGCCACGCGACGACCTCGACCGACCCCTACTGGCCCACCATGACGAAATTCTGCGGACGGCGTGAGCGCTGCTCGGGGAGACGCGACTCCCGACTGAGCCGCGGACCCCGAGCGAGCGGACGGGTTCGCGTCGTCGGCCGCCGCGCAAGAGCGGCCCGCCACCCCGATCGAGTCGTTCTCGTCGTCGTCACTTCGCCCAGTCGGGGCCGGGCCGTGCCGGCGCGAAGACGTCGACGCCGCGGACGACGCCGTCGCCCCGGTCGACCGCGGCGTGGGGCTCGTCGCCCGGGATGGTGAACGACTCGCCCGGCCCGACGACGATCTCTCGCGGGTCGCTCCGTTCCCCGCCGACGAGAAGGTGAGTTCGCCCTCGTAGACGAAGCCGGTCTGTTCGTGGTGGTGGCTGTGCTCCGGGACGGTCGCGCCCGGCTCGATCTCGAAGCCCTGGACGCTCGTCCGCTCGCCGGCCGCCAGCTGCGTGAGGTGCACCTGCTCGACGGCCTCGATCGTCTCCCGTCCGGAGAGTCCGACGCGCTCCATGTCCCGGCGACGGCCGGCGGCGTCTTGAGCCCTCCAGTGACCGGTGGGCCGGGCGGCTCATAGTCATCATTGCGGTGGTTTTCAGCATAGCAATAAAGACGAGGCCGCTTGGGCCCAAGAAATCGAGTCTCCTGACGCCGGCGGTAAAGACTCGCAATAAATCACTATCGGTCGTCGAGTCCGGCCGCCTCGAGCAGCGACGCCAGCCGCTCGGTCGCCGCCTCGTCGGGCGGTCGGTGCGGCGACCGGGCGTGGCCGGCCGGGGCGCCCGGGCGCGCTCCGCGTCGCCGGCCGCGAAGGCGTCGTACACCGCCGCCGTCGCCGCCGGAGCGACGTTCGCCAGCGCCAGTACGCCGCCGTCGCCGCCGGCCGCAAGCGCCTGCGCCAGCACGCCGCCGCTGCCGACCAGCAGGTCGAACGACTCGTCGGCGGTCGCCCGCCGCGTCCGGACGAACGCGTCGACGTCGCCGCTGGAGTCTTTCATCCCGGCGACGTTCGGATGGTCGGCCAGCTCCCCGACCGTCTCCGGCGCCAGCCGGACGTCGGTGTATGCCGGCACCGAGTAGAGGTAGACGGGAATCGACGCGGCGTTGGCGACCGTCCGGTAGTGGGCCGCCAGCGCGGCCTGGTCGTGACGGTAGTAGAACGGGGTGACGACGAGGGCGGCGTCGGCGCCCGCTTCGGCGGCCGCGGCAGTGGCCTCGACGGTCTTCCGAGTTCCCGGCCGGCCCGTCCCGGCGAGAACGGGAACGGATGCCGCCTCCGCGACCGTCTCGACGACGGCCGCCCGCTCGGCGGCGCCCAGCAGTTCGGCTTCGCTGTTCGAGCCGCAGGGGACGAGGAAGTCGACGCCGCGGGCCTCGAGCCACGCGACGAGTTCGCGCAGGCGGTCGTGGTCGACGTCGCCGTCGGCGTCGAACGGGGTGACGAGCGGCGGTCCGATACCCTCCATACCCGGAGGGCGGCCGCCGGCCAGTTGTGGGTTTCGGCCCGCAGAGTAGTGTTTAGTTAGGGAGGGAGCAGCGTATGTCGGTGATGATGACGGCATTTTCGAACGCCCCCTCCCGCTGGCGGGCTGCGGCTCACGGCTCGCTTCGCTCGCCGGCAGCGCGACGCTCTGCCGAGCCCTCGCTCGTTTCACTCGCGAGAACGCCGTTCGCAACTTCGAGAGACCTCGCTCCCGCTCGGTCTCTCGCAACGCCTCGCTGCGCGCGCCCTCCGGCCGTGTTTGCGTCGGCTCGCTCCGCGAGCGGTCGGCCCCGTTCGAGGTCCCACCCGACGCCGACCGACCGGCCGGCTCTCTGATAACTGAACATAGCCGCCCGCGGCCGACCCCGGATTTTTGTCCTGCGGCGTCGTGAGAAGCGGTATGTACTCGGTCGTGGGCTGCTCGGACTGCCAGCACCTCTGGGTCGTCGAGGGGCGGCCGGAGACGACGCAGTGTCCCCGCTGTCGGACGCGACACCGCTTCGAGAAGCTGAAGTCCTTCGCCGAGACGGACAGTTCCGAGGCGGCCGCCCGCGTCCGGGGGTCGATGCTGGCCGACCGGGCCGACGAGGGGGAGTTCGTCGACCCGGCGGAGATCGACCCCGACGAGGTCGGCATGAGCGACGAGGCGTACCTCTCGGCGGCCGGACTGGACGCCGACCGGAGTCGTACGTCGAGCGGGCCCTCGAGAAGCTCCGGCGGGCCGGCGAGGTGACCGAGAGCGACGGCGTCTACCGGACGCTGTGAACGGCGACGACGACCGCTCCGGGTCGACCCCGCCGACGTCGGCCCGGCCGGCGGCAGCGACGCCGCCGCAGAGTTCGACCCGGTGCCGGCGGTCATCGGCCTCGCGGTCGGCGTCGGGGGGCTTATTCTTTCTCGCGGAGCCGCTCGTCGACCCACTGGCGGTCGACGGGACGCGGCTGCCGGTCGCCTTCCTGTCGGTGGTCGTCGTCGCCGTCGGGCTGTCGTTCGGCGGCGCCGCCTACCTCCGCCGCAATCGGCGCCGGATCGGCCTCGCCCACGCCATCGGCGGCGCCGGCTGGGCGCTCGTGGCGGTCGGCACCGCCCTCGGCAGCGGGGTCGTCCTCGTCGCCGGGCTTGCGGTGCTGCTCGGCGGCTGTCTCTGGCTCGTGGCCGGCCTCGTCGCCGCGGGCTAACTCCGACGACGCTTTGTACCGGTCGGCCGTCCGGCCGGTATGGAACGCGAGCCGACGACGTACAGCCGGCCCATCGTCGTCGGCGGGCTGGCCGTGGTGCTGCTGGCCGACCTCGTCGTCGGACGAGCCCCGGGCCGCCGCCGGCTGGGGGTTCTTCGCCCTCGGTTTCGACTTCTTCGGCGTCTTCGGCGCCGGCGACACGGTCGTCCTGCTGGCGGTCGGCTCGCTGCTGGTCGCCGGCCTCGCGCTGCAGGTGAGCCAGCGCGTCGAGAAACGGGTCGAATCGGGCGGGAACTGACCCGACTCGTCGTGGCGGCGCCGACGCGGCCGGTATCGCCCCGCGGCGACCGCACGACTCGCCGCGGCGCCGCCGCCCGTCACCGACCCAGCTCTTCGTGAGCGCTTGCGAGGTTGTCGGACGCCAGCGCCCCCAGCAGCGACAGCTCGCCGCCGAGCGCCGCGGTTGCGATGACCTCCGCCAGCGCGTCGGCGTTCGACCCGGCGGGATCGCCGCCGCCGCCGACGCCGACGATGTCCAGCGCCTCGGACTGCGTCGGGAGCGTCGTCCCGCCGCCGACCGTGCCGACCTCGAGCGACGCGAGGGTGATGCTGGCGTACAGCGCCCCGTCTCGGACCTCGGCGGTCGTGATGGCGTTCGCGCCCTCGACGACCTGAGCCATGTCCTGGCCGGTCGCGAGGAAGGCGGCGGCGACGGTGTTGGCGGCGTGGGCGTTGAAACCCAGCGAGCCGGCTTTCGCCGAGCCGACGAGGTTCTTGCGGGTGTTGGCCTCGACGATTGCCGCCGGCGTCGTGTCGAAGTAGCTCTCGACGACGTCGCCCGGAATCTCGACGTCGGCGGCGACGGTCCGGCCGCGGCCCTCGACGCCGTTGACGGCGGCGGGTTTCTTGTCCGAACAGAGGTTGCCCGACAGCGCGACCAGTTCGGCGGGCGTCTCGCTCTCGACGACCTCGCAGGCGGCCTCCGTTGCGATGGTGGCCATGTTCATCCCCATGGCGTCCTTGGTGTCGTAGGCAAAGCGGACGAAGACGCTGTCGCCGACGACGTACGGCGTCACCTCCCGCAGCTCGCCGTGGCCGGTCGTCGCCTCGGCGGCCGACGGCCCGGATGGCCGCACAGCCGCGGTTGACCGATGCCACGAGGGCCCCCTCGGTCGTCGCCAGCGGGAGGTACCGCTCGCCGTCGACGGCGCCGCCGTCGATCTCGACCGGGCCGACGACGCCCATCGGCACCTGCGCGGCACCGAGGGCGTTTTCGATGTTCGGCTCGGCATCGGCGGCGTCGAAGGCGTAGGCGCCGACGGCCTCGAGGTCGGCGCCGGTCTCCTCGGTCAGCAGCCGGCGGCGGGCCGCGGCGGCGGTGTCGGCGTCGGCCCGCCGTTCGAGTTCGTGCAGGCGCAACTCGTCTTCCCGGACGGCGGCGACGAGTTCCTCGGTGTCCATACCGACCGGTCGCGGCCCGGCGACTAAGGCGTTCCGTCACGCCGGCGGCACGCAACGAGGCTTCATCTCGCTAAGGATACATGGAGAGCCGTACTCCCCAGACCTGCCCTCCTGAGGCGTGGTGCGACGGCGGCGGCCGTCGCGCCGGTGAGGTGTCCGGCGCTCGTCGCCCAGCCGACTACACCAGGCTCTGGCAGTAAGACCTTGCCGTTTGGATAGGAATACCGAGAGCATCGACTCGAAACGGTGGGGTCAGTCCGGTCATCGGGTCCGACGGATTTCGACCAGCTGACGTCGGGCGCTTTCATGTTCGCTCTCGGTTTTGACCCCACCGTCGGGGAGATAAGGAAACCGGAAACTAGCCGTAGAAGGCTTCATTGCTCCGGGCAGCCTGCTACTAGAATTCAGGCCGTTGATTATAAGCGTGTTTATAATATGCCTCCGTCGGCTTGACGAAACCGCGAAGACGGCAAGATGTATTATTCCTTACAGTGCTCGCACTCGGGGTACTGGAGCGTGATGGTCTTCGACCAGCCGGTATTCGAGTAGTGGAGCGAGTCGTTTATGAAATCCAAATCCAACTCGATTTCGTCGTCCGGACCATCCAGCCTGACCCGGAATATCGTCGACGTTTCCGCTTCCAAAACCCCTCCCCAATGACGATCTTCGTCTTGGACGAGATTCCATCGATATTTCTTTTGATCCTCCGTATCCGGATTCATGTATTCCTGTGCATCCTTGTAGAAGTTATAGACGGACATTCCGACGTTGTAAGCCGTTCCGACTGACGCATCTAGTGCCTCGATCAAACTATCGCCGAAGCTCCGCCAAGCAGCGCCAGCCCAGTCGCAGGCGGTTCCGTCGTGCTCGTGCTCTTCGTAGTAGTGTCCCGACACCCAGTTTTCGTCATCCCGGAAGTGTATATCATCACTACGATGCTTGGGATACGTGACGATGGTTTCGAACCGCTCGATATCTTTGCAATCTGCCCAGTAATCGTCGTCGGTGAAGCGGCCGGTGGCGTTCCCGATCACCTGGACGGTAATGACCATCTCCCCGCGATCATTCGCGTCGTGAACGTCGGCCCTAACGCCCATTCCCCAAGCACGTTTCGCCTCCTTTTTGCCGTGATTATAATCCCCGAAGTAGCAGGACTTCGAGTCTTTCCATTCGTATGGATAGTCGTCGATAGTTCGGTGTCCGCCGTCGGGGAACGTGGGCGAGCAGCCTGCCTGGACGACCGATGCTTGATCCACGAAGCCGACAGTTGCGGCACCGGTCGCGAGCGTGCTGCCTCCGATTCGTTTCAACGCGGTTCGTCGGCTGATTCCATCGTCCTTCATAGAAATCCCGTGTTCGGCCCCTAATTAAGTATCTTCTGGGAAAAAAACAGCGAGGAAAATACGTCTGCCGAGGCTTCGGCGACCGCGAATCCGGACGGCCCCAGCTTCACTTCCGCCTCGAACATGCACATCTCATCCGTATCCACCCAGTCCGAATATTCGATGACCGACACCACGCAGAACAGTAATTTCCCGGGGACTAAGCCTCGTATTGCGATGACGACGAAACCCACCCCGGTCGAACAACAACACCGACGCAAGCACTACGACGCAAGCCCATCGCAAGATGTGCCCCGTACGACCTACGTATGCAGCCTGAATCCGCAACGATGTAACCGCCGTCTCATTTGATTCACGAGCCATTCCTTCGCCGCCGTCGAAGCCTGTACAGCTTCACCAAGACGTCGGTCGAGTCCACTCAGCACGGCGCTGTTCGATCCTGCAGTGCAAGCGCAGTCAGGGCCGTTGCAGGCTCACCTTCTGAATCAAGCGAACGGTCGACGACAGCGTTTGTCCAATCCACGACGGCTAAGCCGTCGTGCGGCCGCTCACGATCAGGTTCGACGCCGTCGGGGCCGACGACACGAGGGCAGGGGTGACGAGACTTGGTGCGACACCCCCATCACGGCGGGCGGCGGGTACGTGACCAGAACCGAGGCGAGCACCGAGTCGGAGGTTCGTGTCATCCGGTCGAGCGAGGACGGGTTGACGGCGGGAACGCTCGCGACGGCGACCGTTTGATAACCGAGCCGCCCTGTCGTCCGGTATGACCGAGGCCGCCGATCGCGTGTTCAGGAACGCCGAGGTCCACACCCTCGGGGAGCCGGACGAGATCCACGAGGCCGTCGCCGTCCGGGGCGGCCGAGTCGTCCGGGTCGACTCCGAGTACGAAATCGAGTTCCTTTCCGGCGTCGACACCGACGTCGTCGACTGCGGAGGCGGCGTCTTCCTGCCGGGGTTCGTCGACGCTCACACCCACATGGAGGTGGTGGGCCGCCGGCTCGTTCACGCCGACCTCGGGGGGACCGACGACCGTGAGGCGGCCCTGGAGCGGCTGGCGGACGCCGCCGACGACGACCGGGTGCTCGGCTACGGCTACGACGAGTCGACGTGGCCGACGGGGGCGTACCTCACCCGCGAGGAGCTGGACGCGGTGGCCGACGACCGGCCGGTCGTCGCCTTCCGCGAGGACCTCCACACCGCGTCGGTCAACTCGGTCGTCCTCGAGCGGTACGGCGACGAGTTGCCCGAGTCGGGCGTCGCCCGCGAGAACGGCGAGCCGACGGGCGTCGTCCGCGAGGACGCCGCGGAGTTCCTCCGGACCGAGACCGCACCCGGTCGCGAGGAGACGCGGGAACTGGTCACGGCGGCCCGCGACTTCGCCCACGAGCGCGGCGTGACCGGCGTCCACGACATGGTGCGGCACTCCGACGCACCGGCGGCCTACCGGGAGCTGGCGGTCGCCGGCGACCTGGACCTGCGGGTGCGGCTCTACTACTGGGCGGACCACCTCGACGCCGTCGCGGAGACGGGGCTGACGACGAACCACGGCAGCGAGTTCCTCGAGGTCGGCGGGGTCAAGACCTACACCGACGGCTCCCTGGGCGCGGGCACGGCGAAGCTGGCCGAGCCGTACGCCGACCGCGAGAGGACCGGCGAGTGGGTCGTCCCGCCGGCGGAGCTGGCCGAAATCGTCGAGCGCGTCGAGGCGCTGGGGATGCAGCTGGCGGTCCACGCCATCGGCGACGAGGCGGTCGCGGAGACGCTGGCGGCGCTGCCCGCCGACCCCGCCGCGCGGCACCGGGTCGAACACGCCGAACTGCTGCCGGGAGAGCCGTCGGAACTCGAAGGCGTCGTCGCGTCGATGCAACCGAACTTCCTGCGGTGGGCCCGCGAGGGCGGCCTCTACGAGGACCGGCTGGGCACCGAGCGGACGGCAGCGTCGAACCGCTTCGCCGAAGTTCTCGAGGCGGGCGTGCCGCTGGCGTTCGGCAGCGACTGCATGCCGCTGGACCCGCTGTACGGCGTCCAGCAGACGGTCACGGCGCCGGAGCCGGGCCAGCGGCTCGGCGTCACGGAGGCGCTACAGGCCTACACCTCCGGGGCGGCCTACGCCGGCTTCGCCGAGGACCGCTTCGGGACCGTCGAGCCCGGCAAGCGGGCGGACTTCGTCGTGCTCGCCGACTCGCCGTGGGTGGTCGACGACGACGCCATCGCCGACGTCGACGTGGCGATGACGGTCGTCGACGGCGAAATCGTGTACGAGGCCTGACCGCCGCCGCGAGGTCCGCCGTCGAGTTCGCAATTGGGGTCGAACTGACGCTGGCGAGGCAATCGGACGCGGGCGCGGCCGCCGTAATGGAGCCGGATATATGACGCCGGCGCCCGAACGTCTCGTCGATGGTAGTCACGCCAACGCGGGTCGGTCTCGTCGCCGCCCTGGCCTTCGCGCTCGGCGTCGTCTGGTACTACGAAGGGCGCGGCCGCTGGCGCGCACGCCTAACGGACCGGTTCGTCCTCGGGGTGCCGTGGGGGACGCTCGTCACGATCGCCGTCGTGGTCGGCTTCTACCTGTTCGCACAGAACGGCCTCGAGCACTGGGAGACACCGGTCATCTACCCGTTCGTCACGTGGTCGTACTTCTACCCGACGGGGCTGCTGACGGCCGGCATCGCCCACGGCTCGCCGGGTCACATCGTCGGCAACATGGCGGGGACGCTGGCGTTCGCGCCGATCGTCGAGTACGCCTGGGGCCACTACCCGCCGTCGGCCCGCGGTCGCGACCGGCTCGGCGGTCCGACGGCCGGCCCGGGACTTCTCGGCCGGCCGGCCGCCCGGGCACTGGTCGTCTTCCCGGCGGTGCTGCTGCTGACGGCGTTCGTCACGTCGGCGTTCGCCGCCGGGCCGGGACTGGGCTTTTCCGGTGCCGTCTTCGCCATCGCCGGCTTCGCGGTGATCACCTATCCGATGACGACCGTGGTGGCCGTCGTCGCCGCGAGCGCGGTCGGGACGGTGTACGCGGCGCTGACGGAGCCGATCGTTCGGGCGACGTTCGGGGCGAGCGGCCCGTCGCTGCCGGCGTGGGCCGGCATCGCCTTCCAGGCGCATATGCTCGGGTTCCTGCTGGGCGTCGTCGCCGGGTCGCTGCTGCTGCGCCGCCGCGGCCGGCGGCCGGCCCTCGACCGGGTGTTCGTCGGGACCTTCCTGCTCGGGACCCGTCGCACTCGTTGCCGTGCTGTCGGTGCTGGTGGCCGCCGCCGCCGGCGCCAGCGGCCGGCCGCTCCCGCGACCGCTGTCGGCCCTGCCGCGGGCCCCGAGCCGGCGCCGGCTCGGGGTCGTCTGGCTGGTCCTCGTCGCCGGCGGCGTACTCGCCGGCGGCGCCTGGGCGGCCGTCGAGGGGGAACTCGACGGGGTCGGGATCGCCGGCCTCGTCTCCGCCTGGGTGCTGCTGTCGGTGCCGGCGCTGCCGCCGCTGCTGCCCGACGGTGTCGCCGCCTCGCCGGTCACCCGCCGCCGGACCGCCGCCGCGGCCGTCGCCGTCGCGGCCGTGCTCGTCGCGACGCCGGCGATACCGGCCGGGCTCGTCGTCGTCGACGGGGCCGGCGTCCCCGGCTCGGAGTCCGTCGAGATCCGCGACTACCGGGTCGCCTACGGCGAGAACGTCACCGTCGGCCAGGACCGGCTGGTCGAGGTCGGCAACGTGACCGACTCCGTCGACGTCTCGGGCGTCATCCTCACCAGTCCGGCCCGCCAGCTGTGGACTCCGGCGGTCCGGGAGCAGACGCTGGCCTTCGCCGGCAACCAAACGGTCGTCGTCGGCGGGGTGACCTGGCGGGAGACGCTGGAGGCCAACCGGACCGGCTGGGAGGTCGTCGGCAACGATAGCGTCTACGCGATCGACCTCCACCACGACGGCGAGACGACCCGGTCGTACCGCTCGCCGCCGGCGCGGGCCGACGTCCGTGTCGACGGCCGGGCGGTCGAGCTCGCGCCGACGACGAACGGCTTCGAGCTCCGAATACAGGCGAACGGCTCGACGGCCGGGTCGGCACCGGTGCCGCCGGCCAACGACACCGTCGCCGTCGCCGGCCTCACCCTCGAACACCGGGTCGTCGACGGGACGGGCCGGATCGTCGTCCGCAGCGACGGCACCGAGGTCCAAGTCGCCGAGCGAGAAACGTACGAGTAAACTACCCCGCCCTACTCCTTCTCTCACGCGGTACGCTCGGTCGATCCTTGAGGGCGGGGCATTCTCCCGCGAGGACTTCGCGGGTTGCTGCCCCTGCCCCCATGCAGGGCGTGGCGCAGGACACGACGACGGTTCGGGCGGAGCGGACTGTTCTGTGCGCTCGGCCGTACTCTCGCCGGGGGTTGTCTCGGCGAGGAGTGCTGTCGTCTCAGCCGACCGCGCGGGCGGCCTCGATGCAGTATCATGTGTTACGATACCATGGAGAAAAAATGTTGCGAACGCGCTTCCTTCCCGGCCCACTCGTTCGTGGTTCGAGACGCTTCGCGTCTCGTCATCACGAAAGACGGAGGTCTTTCGAACGACTTCGCTCACTCGTTGATGCCGAGGGCTCCGCGCTACCGCCTGCTGACGGTATCCCCCGGTCACCGCTGGCCACCGGAACCGCCGCCCGGACGTCGACGGATTGTGGCAGCATCTCTCCGGCGATCCGGGTATTGAAGAAGAAATCTTATCAATAACGTCGTTCGTAGAGATAGTTACCGAGGCATCAACCATGCCAGAGATGGAGACGGTCGACCTCGAGACCGACCTGAGCCTGTTCAAGTACGACAACCTCGAGCAGCTGCCGCCGGCTTACCGCGACCTCGCGGAGGCCGAGCGGGCCGAGCGCATCGAGACCGCCCGCGCGGAGCTGGGCGACGACGTGATCATCCTGGGGCACAACTACCAGCGCAGGCCGACGCCGACTACGTCGTCTTCTGTGGCGTGACGTTCATGGCCGAGTCCGCCGACATCATCACCGACGACGACCAGACGGTGATCCTGCCGAGCATGGAGGCGTCCTGTCCGATGGCGGGGATGGCCGAGGCGCTGCAGGTCGACGCCGCCTGGACGGAGTTGAACGAGGCGACCGACGACGACGAGAACATCATCCCGATCACGTACATGAACAGCTACGCCGATCTGAAGGCGTTCTGCGCCGAGCAGGGCGGGCTGGTCTGTACCTCCTCGAACGCCCACAAGGCCTTCGAGTACGCCTTCGAGCGCGGCGACACGGTGCTGTTCCTGCCCGACAAGCACCTCGGCGACAACACGGCCCACCGACTGGGGATGGCCGACGCCACCGCCGAGTGGGACCCCTGGGACCCCGAGGCCGCCGACGCCGCCGAGGTGGCCGACGCCGACATCGTGCTGTGGGACGGCTACTGTCAGGTCCACGAGCGGTTCACCGAACGGCACGTCGAGTCGTTCCGGGAGGCCCACCCCGACGGCAACGTCATCGTCCACCCCGAGTGCCGCCGGGAGGTCGTCGAGGCCGCCGACGTCGCCGGCTCGACCTCGACCATCTGCGAGACGGTCGAGAACGCCGACCCCGGCGAGACGTGGGCGGTCGGCACGGAAATCCATCTCACCAACCACCTCCAGCGGTGGCACCCCGAGGTGGAGGTGCTGCCGCTGTGCGGCGACGCCTGCATGGACTGCAACGCGATGCGGCAGGTCGACCCC
>PXSC01000080.1 GCA_003023535.1 Halobacteriales archaeon QS_9_70_65
CCGCAACTGCCCCGTCGTCGCCGAGCGCCAGGAGGCGACCGACGTTCTCGACCTGGAGTGAGCCGCCGCGCGACACGCTTTTCGCCGCACGAGTTCTTCGATTAGTATGTTCTGCGACGACTGCGGGTCGATGATGCACTCCCGTGGCGGGAAGATGGTCTGTTCGTCCTGCGGCGCGAGGCGGTCGAAGGACGCCGACCGGGGGGACGAACTCGTCACGACCGAGACGCAGTCCGACGACGACGTCGTCGAGTCGTCGCCGGACGCCGACTTCGAGGGCAAGCCGACCGCCGACGACGTCACCTGCGACGACTGCGGCCACGGTGAGGCGTGGTACACGATCAAGCAGACCGGCTCCGCCGACGAGCCGCCGACGCGGTTCTTCAAGTGCAAGGAGTGCGGTAACCGCTGGCGAGGGTACAGCTGAGCGTCACTCTCTTGCGGTCGGCACCGGTCGACACGCCGATGCCGGCGAAGGCGACCGGCCCCGCCCCGGACCCGGCGGTCGTCGACCGCGCGGCCGACGGAGTCGGCTGGATCGCCCACCCCGAGGAGACGATGAAGCGGGCGGGTCACGCACTGGCGACGCCGGACGGAGTGTGGCTCGTCGACCCGCTCGACGCCGCGGGCGTCAGGGAGTTGATCGCCGATTACGGCGAGGTGGCCGGCGTCGTCGTCCTGTCGAACCACCACGCCTGCGACGCGGATGCCTTCGCCCGGCGGCACGACGTGACAGTGACGCTGCCGGAGCCGATGACCGGCGTCGCCGAGGGCCTGGACGCGCCGGTCGAGCGGGTCGCCGTCGGCGGCGCTCTCGGCGGCTACGAGCTACTGGCGGTGGCCCGGACCGGTTCGGTCTGGCAGGAGTACGCCCTCTACGACGGCGCGACGCTGGTCGTCCCGGAGTCGGTCGGCGCCGACTACCAGTGCGTCGGCGAGGAGCGACTCGGCGTGATGTTGCTGCGCCGGCTGACGCCACCGCGGGACGGTCTCGGCGGTCTCGCCCCGGAGCGGGTCCGGTGCGGCCACGGTCCCGGCGTCGACGAGGACGCCGCCGCGGCGCTCGAAGAGGCACTCGCCAATGCCCGGCGGCGGTTTCCGCGGGCGCTCGCGGCCCACGGTCGAAAGCAGGCGGGGACCGTGCTTGCCGCCCTCCGGAGCTGATCGGAGCCGATACGGCGCGATCAGTGCGACCGACCGGCCGCGGCGCGACCGACGCGACACCCCTTTAGCCGTGGGCGCCGGACGGCCGGTGTGCGCGTCGAGGTGTACCCCGGCAAGGAGGCCGTCGTCGACTTCGACCCCTCGCTGACCTTCGAGTGCGTCGACGACTGCACGTGGTGCTGTCGACACGGCGTGCTGCTGTACGAGAAGGACTTCCTCGCGCTGGCCGAGCGGGAGTCGCTGTCGGAGGCGGTCACGCAGTTCCAGGGCCGGGAGTTCGTCCGCCGGGAGGAGAAGGCCGACGACCACCCCCACGCCGCCGCCGACGGCCAGGCGTGTTTCTTCCTCCGGGAGGACGGCCTCTGTGCGCTGCACGACGCCCACGACTGGAAGCCGGCCCGGTGTTCGGTGTTCCGGGCTGGACGTCAGCGAGCGGCGGGTGGTCGACCATCTTGAGGCCTTCCTGCCGGAGCTGCTGTGGGAGCTGGACGACCCGACGACGAAGGTAGAACTGTAGCCGGGTCGGCGACGGTTCGGCCGCGAGCGGCGGGCCTTTGGGCGCGGGCGCACAACCGAACGTATGTCGGACGACCGGGGTGGCTTCGAGGACGTCCGGGCGTCCCTCGACGGCCACCCGATCCGGAGCCTGCTCGCCTACGCGCTGCCGTACTGGCCCCGACTGCTGGCTGGGGTCGTCACCTCCTTCTGTACGCGGTTCGCCCGGCTCGTGCCGCCGATCATCGTCGCGACGGCCATCGACCGGATCATCCTTCAGTCGGGCGAGCCGGGACTGCTGGCGAACGTCGGGCTGGTTCCCGCCGGCGAGATAACCGGCCGGGCGGCCCGGGTCGCGCTGCTGGAGCAGCTGGTCGTCCTCGCGGTGCTGGCGTATCTCGTCCGGTCGGCGACGCGGTTCGCCTCGCGGTACCTGCTGCAGTCGACCGCCCAGAAGGTCCAGCGGGACCTCCGCAACGAGGCCTACGACCACATCCAGCACCTCTCGATGGACTTCTTCGTGTCGCATCAGACCGGCGCGATGATGTCCGTTCTCAACAGCGACATCAACCGGCTGGAGCAGTTCCTCAACACGGAGTTCCGGCAGCTGATCCGAGTGGTGGCGACGGTCGGCGGCATCGCGGTCGTGCTGTGGACGTACTCGCCGAAGCTGGCGCTGATCGCGCTGGCGCCGGTGCCGGTCATCGGGCTGGCCAGCGCGTTGTTCCTCCGGTGGATCGAGCCGCGATACAAGTCCATCCGGGAGACGGTCGCGCGGCTGAACACCCGCCTGGAGAACAACCTCGGCGGGACGGCCGTCATCAAGACGTTCGACCGCTACGACTTCGAGCGCGAGCGGGTGGCCGACCAGAGCCAGCGCTACCACGACGAGAAGGTGGCGGCGCTGCGGGTCCGGCGGGCCTTCTTCGCGTCGCTGCGGCTGACCACCGGCGTCGTCTTCGTTTTGGTGCTGTACGTCGGCGGCACCGACAGCATCGTCGGCGCGCCGGAGGCGCTGTCGGCCGGCGCCTTCGCGCTGTTTTTCCTCTATCTCCGGCGACTTTACTCGCCGATGCGCCGGGTCGGGCGATCGGCCAACAAGTACCAGCTCGCCGTCTCCAGCGCCGAGCGGGTGTTCGGCCTGCTCGGCCGGGAGCCGACCGTCACCGACCCCGAGAACCCTCACACCCCCGAGACGGTGGCCGGCGACGTGACTTTCGACGACGTGACGTTCGGCTACGGCGACCGCGAGCCCGTCCTCGAGGGGGTGTCGCTGGACGTACCCGCGGGCGCGACGGTCGGCCTCGCCGGGCCGACGGGCGCGGGGAAGTCGACGCTGCTGAAGCTGCTGCCGCGGTTCCACGACGTCGACTCCGGCAGCGTCCGGGTCGACGGCACCGACGTCCGGACGTACGGCCTCGGGGCGCTGCGGGACGAGATCGCCGTCGTCGAGCAGAACCCGTACCTCTTCTCCGGTACCGTCGCCGAGAACATCGCCTACGGCGACCGCGAGGTGCTGACCGCCGAGTGGGACGACGAGGCCGACGACAGCGACGACGCCCGCGGGCGGATCGTCGAGGCCGCGAGGGCCGCCGAGGCCCACGAGTTCATCAGCGAGCTGCCGGAGGGGTACGACACGCTCATCGGCGAACGGGGGGTCAAGCTCTCCGGCGGCCAGCGCCAGCGGCTGGCCATCGCCCGGGCGCTGCTGAACGACCCGTCGATCATCGTCTTCGACGAGGCGACGAGCGACGTCGACACCGAGACCGAGGAGCTGATCCAGGAGAGTCTCGACCGGCTCATCGAGAACCGGACCGCCTTCGTCATCGCCCACCGGCTGTCGACCATCCGGACGGCCGACCGCATCGTCGTCATGGAAGACGGCGAACTGGTCGAGTCCGGTAGCCACGAGGAGCTGCTCGCCCGCGACGGTGAGTACGCCGCCCTCTGGCGGGCCCAGGGCGGCGCCGACGCCGCCGTCCGGTCGGCTGAGGACTGACCGTCACCGTTACAGGGTTCGGACTCCCGACCTCGCCAAGGAACCGTTCGTCCGATGCGATATGCGATACGTGAACCCATGAACGGTGCCGACCGGATTCTCGACGTCCGCGACCCCGACGACGCGGCCCCCCCGGAGCCGGCGGCCCTCGGCGCCGAGGGGCCGACCGTCGACGCGGTGGCCGGGCTGGCGTCGCCGCGCGGCCGACGACACGACCCTGGCGATCACCGCCGGCGACTGCGCCCTCCCGGCCGCCGAGCGGGAGGTGCTCACCGGCGACATCGAACTCGACCGGGTGCGGCACGCACAGGGACTCGGCGTCCGAAACGTCTACTGGCACGTCTGATACGCTGGGGGAGCGTCGACCCCCCTCAAGGGCGACGACGGCGTCCGAGTGCGGTTGCCGCCGACGTGACGGACTCCGCGGCGCCGGACGCCCTGGTGCCGCCGGAACCGCGTCGTTGAAGCGCGCGCCGCCCCACGTGCCGGCAATGAGCGACAGCGACGACGACGAAGAGGCGCCGGACCGTGAGGAGTTCGGACACGACCCGATCGAGCACGCGAGCGTCTCGGCGGGGATGACCGTCGCCGAGCTGGCCGCCGAGTACGGCAAGGCCGGTATCGGCGCCGCCGACCTTCACGAGGCCGTCGCGGTGACCGGCGAGATACTCGACGGCGAGGCGACGACCTTCCTCGGGCTGGCGGGCGCGATGGTGCCGGCCGGGATGCGGGCCGTCCGATCGGCGGCAAACACCACCGCGGCCGCGAGGACCACCCAGACCTCGACGACCGGGCGTTCGACGAGCAGTTGCGCGAGGAGGGCGTCGACCGCATCTACGACGTCTACCTGCCGCAGGAGCACTTCGCGCTGTTCGAGGAGCACCTCCGGGCGGAGGTGTTCGACGAGCTCGGCGAGGAGGTGGTCTCCATCGCCGCATTCACCCGCGGACTCGGCCGCGCCAACGCCGCGGTCAACGACCGCGAGGACGTCGACGAGGACGCCGGCATCGCCGCCGCGGCCTTCGAACACGACGTCCCGATCCACGTGCCGGCCGTCCAGGATTCCGTACTCGGGCTGCAGGCGTGGCTCCGCTCGCAGGTGTCGGGCTTCTCCCTGGACGCCCTGGCGGACATGTCGCCGCTGAACGACCTGGCCTACGAGGCGGACTCGACGGCCGCCATCGTCGTCGGCGGCGGCGTTCCGAAGAATTACGTCCTGCAGACGATGCTGGTGACGCCGGGGGCCTACGACTACGCGGTCCAGCTGACGATGGACCCGCCGCAGACGGGCGGGCTCTCGGGGGCGACGCTGGACGAGGCCCGCTCGTGGGGCAAGCTCGAGCGGGACGCCCGCAGCGTCTCCGTTTACGCCGACGCGACCATCACGCTGCCGCTGGTCGTCGCCGCCGCGCGCGACCGGATCGACGGCGACTGACACCGACTGCGGCCGCGACTGCCCGCACTCGCGCCCGCGACTCCCCGTCCCGCAGCCGCTCCTACCCGAGGAGCCGGTAGGCCGGCGGCAGATCGTCGGTCGCCTCGGCGCGGCCGGCGTCGACCAGCTCACCGCAGGCGTCGCGTATCACGCCCGTCGTCACGTCGCGGCTCTGCGTGGCGATACGGCGCTGGACCTCACCGGCCGTCAGCGGCTCGTCGGCCTCGTCCAGCACCTCGACGATGCGCTCGGTCGTCTCCTCGTCGACCATGTCGGCACCACGTCCCGGCCGGACAAAAGCCCACCCCGCCCGGCGACGACGTACCTCTGTGGTCGGAACGGTCACGATCATCTCGGGAGCCGTCATCAAAATTATCGCCCGACAGCGAGGCCGTCGTTACGGCCGGGATGCCGGCACCGCCGGAGAGAACGGGGCCGCCGGTCGACCATCATTTCTATGTTGGTGGGGAACGATTCAGCGCCTACCATGACGGATGCCGAAGAACTCTTCGAGGAGCTGCAGTCCGAACTCCAGGACACCGGCCAGACGCTCGGCGAGCTGCTCCAGCAGACCGTCGAGGAGCCCTCCTCGGCGCCGGACGTCGTCGTCGATATGTTGCAGGAGGCCCAGGAGACCGGCCGGTCGCTGGGCGAACTGCTCCAGGACGCCGTCGAGTCCAGCGACGACATCGTCGGCGAGGTCACCGACGGCGACCTGCTGGTCGACACCGGCGACGACCGGATGCTGCTGGACCTCGAAAACGCCGACCTGCCGCTGGACCCCACCGACGACGAGTTCCTCCGACAGCTGGACGTCCTCGGCGTCGGCGAGGAGCTCGGTCTAGTCGAGTCCGGCGACGAGGAGTGACGACGCACTTGCCCGCCGCCGCCGTAGCGACGGGCGGCCGATGACGACCCCGAGTTCGCGGTTGCTCCCGGCGACGTCCGGTGCCGGAGCCGTCGAGCACGACCGGTCGTGCGGTCGCCGGTAAGGCGTTCGGGTGACCGGACCCGTTCGAAGAACCGCCGGACCGTAGCCCACCGGGGTGATTATCCTCGTCGGCGGCGTCGATACGATATGGGTTCGTTGGTAGACTTAGATGTCGAGTTGGCCGACGTGAGCGCGGTCGCCGAGCGGCGCAGCGAGGTGCTCGCGGCGGTCCGCGACCACGCCGGCCGGGTGGCGTACGGTCTCGCCAGGCTGCAGGGCGGCGACTACGGCAACCGCTCGTTCACCACCGACCGCGGCGAGTGGACGCTCAGTTACGCGCCGGCGACGTCGAATACCTCCGCTACGAGCCGCGCGGCGGCGGCGAGACGTACGTGGTTTCGACGCAGGCGGCCGCCGACCCGGAGCCGCTCGCGGCGGCGCTGGACGACTACGGGGCGTTTCTCGAGGCGTACAACGAGTACGTCGACTCGCTGGCGGGGATCCTCGACGGCGCCGAGGCGTCCGGTGCGCCCGTCGAATCGACCGACGGCATCGCCGCCGAGCGGGACCGTATTCTCGAAACCGTCGAGCGCTGCTGTGAGGCGATGACGCGGGAACTCCGTCGCTGTGAGTCCTCCGAGTACGGCAGTTACGCCGCGCGGGTCGACGGCACGCGCTGGGAGTTGAAGTGGGACGGGGACGACGTCTCGTACCTCCGCGTCGCCGGCTCCGGCGACGTCTATCTCGTCTCGCAGTACGGCCCGCCGTCGGCGACGGACCTCCGCGAGTACGCCCCCCGGTTCGGCGGCTTCATCGACGCGTTCAACGACCACGTCGCGGAGCTGGAACACGACCTGCGCCAGATCGAGTTGTGAACCGCGCGGCGCCGCGGGCACCGCTACGGCGGGCGGGCCGAAACGATTTGACATGGGAACGCCTACGGACGAACGGCCGATGACGACCCACCGGGCCGAGCCGGCGTAGGCACCCGGCGGTGACGAGCCCTATGAGTGCCGAGGCCGCCGTTTTTGACGGCAAACGGCGTCTCCGAGCGTATCCAGTTGTGGCTACGGCAGACGAAAACCCCGGTCACATTGCCGCCGACTTGGAACCCGAATTGGCGGGTATCGCAGTCACACCCGAGTTTATATCGGTAAAGACCAAAGCAGACGTATGACTATCGAAACCGTCTCGGAGCGGGTCCGGGAACTCGCCGAACATCACGGGATGGACGAATCGGCGGTAATCCAGGAGGCCGTCGAGACAGGCGTCGAGACGCTGTATCGGGACATGATCGTCAGCAGGTATCTCGACGACGAGATCACGCGGGAAGAGGCAGTCGATCATCTCGGTATCGAACTCGTCGAGGAGGTCGAGGCCGCTCGGGAGGCGGTCGAGGAAGACGTGAAATGGGGGTTGCAAGCCTGAATACGTCTGATGAGCAGGCTGGTCGTCACCGACGCTGGTCCGCTGATACACCTCGAACAGGCGGATGCCCTATCTCTGCTCGAACTGACCGGGGAGGTACTGGTTCCAAAGACCGTTCTCGACGAACTCGAAGACGGCCCGACCGACATCTCCGAACTCGAATTCTCCGTCGGAGGGGCCGATATCGACGTGGACTCCGTGTATCCACACCTCGATCCGGGAGAGACCGCCGCAATCCTGGCCTGTACCGAACGCGACGCAATTCTCTTGACTGACGACATGGACGCGAGAGACACGGCAAACGAAGAGGGAATCGAAGTCCACGGTTCGGTGGGTGTCGTACTGTACGGGTACGGTCAAGGGGTGCTGACCGAGGATACCGCAAAACGGACGCTCCGCGAACTGAAGCAGGATACGAGCCTCTACCTCTCGACACCGCTTATCGAGCACGCTATAGAGTTAGTTGTATCCGGCGATGCGGGCTGGTAGATTAATCTCCGGATATGGATAGACTCCGAGTGGTGAGTGCCGAGGCCTCCATTTTGACGGTAAACGGTGTCTCCGAGGAGGTCTGATCGTCGCCGCGGTAGACAGGTCCCGGTCGATTCAGCCTCAGCTCGCCGCGTCGGATTGGCGGTAGTGGTCGATCAAGAAGACAATACTCCAAACAGCAGCCGAAGATTGATCGATGCGTATATCCGAGTATACGGCACATGAGCAAGTCGGTCCGTATCTCCGAGGAGTTCCACGAGTTCGTGACGGCGCACAAGCGCGAAGACGAGACGATGGAGGAAACGCTCCGCCGGCTCATCGGGGGACCTCGTCCCGAGGACGTCGCCGGGATACTCTCGTCGGAAACGGCGACGGCCATGCAGGATCGTCTCGAAGGCGCGCACGAGACCGATGTCGAAGCGAAACACGAACTCCGGGAGCGGTTCAAGCGATCCTCGATACGTCGTTTCTGATCGACCTCTTCGACGGTCGCGAGGGTGCCTTCGAGAGAGGCATCGAACTCTCGGAGACGAACACCGTCCAGCGGGTTCCGTCACCGGTCGTCGTGGAGCTCTCGTACGGTGTCGAGTTCGGCGACGAGGACGAACGGAGGAACGTCGGGAACGCGCTTCAGATGTACCCGGTCGTCGAACAGGACGAGACGATCGCTCACCGCGCCGGACAGCTTCTCGCACGGGCGGACCAGCGAGCCGACGGCGAAAGCGGCATCGACGAGGTCGATCCGATGGTTGCGGCAGTTTCCGACGTCTACGACGAACCCGTCCTCACCGACAACGTCGAGGACTTCACCGCGCTCGGAGTCGACGTCGAAACGTACTGAGACATCGATACTCTCGAGTCGTGAGTGCGGAGGCCTCCGTTTCGACGGCCAACGGCGTCTCTGCGGTGGTCTGATCGTTGCCACGATAGGTGCAGATTCTGGCCGGGGCCTGCCGAGCGAGCAGAGCGTGAGGCCGTCGAGGAGGATGTCGACGGGCCTGAACGCATCCTGTATCACTCGCGCGGACGAGCTGGCGATACGACTTCTGAGGCGGGCTACTGGGGCTCGGCGATGCCGCTCGACGGCTTGCACGAAACATTGGCCGACGACCTATCGGCTCCCGGAACGGGAGCCCCGGCGCGGCCGGAGGCGCCAGGCGAGCACCCGCTTCGGCTCGTAGGGAGACACGAACGGGCGGCGGCACTCAGGTGTCCGTCGCGAACCGCTCGAGGCCGGCGACCGCGGCGCCGACGACCACCGCGACGACGACGGCGGCCACCAGCAGCGTCGAGACGACGCTCACGACGGGGTCGAGGCTGCCGCGCAGGGAGTTCCACGCCAGCACCGGCACCGTGCGGGTGTCCGGCCCGGAGACGAACAGCGTCATGATGAACTCCTGGAGGCTGCCGAGATCGAGCGCCGCCTCGCGCAGCCGGGGGTCGAACCGCGACAGCGCCGCCCGGACGACCGAAAACGCGAGCGGCGTCGCCCACAGCGAGTGCGCCGCGACGACGGCCGTGTACGTCTGCTGGAGGTCGAACTCCCCGAGAAAGACCAGAAGCGAACTGCCGAGGACGACGCCGGGAACCAGAAGCGGCAGCACCGCCAGCCCGAGAACGGCCGCCTCGCGACCGCCGCCGAGATCGCTCACGCCGAGGGCCGCCATCGTCCCGGCGACCGTCGCCAGCACCGTCGTCCCGCCGGCCGCGACGAGGCTGTTCAGCGCCGCCCGCCGCCACCGGGTACTGCCGAGGAACTCCCCGTACCACCGCAGCGACAGCCCCTCCGGCGGGAACGTTAGCGACCCCGTCTCGGCGAACGACGTCGCCACGACCACGGCAATGGGCGCCAGCAGGAACGCGAAGACGGCGCCGACGCCGGCGCGGAACAGCCACCGGCCGACGGCGGCGCCGCTCAGCCGGCGGCCGGCCGCCGCCGGTGCCTCGCCGGTCCCAGTCCCGGTCCCGCCGTCGGTTTCGGTCCCGCCGTCGGTTCGCGGGCCCGACTCAGACATCGTTCCCTCCGTTGCGGCGGCGCAGCCCGTAGAGTCCGGCCGCGAGCACGGCGAGGACGACCGCCGTCAGTACGATCGAGAGGGCGGCCGCGACCGGGTACTTGAACTCCGAGAGCCGGTGTTGGACCACCACGGCGACGGTCTTCTCCGACGCCGAGCCGAGCAGCGACGGTGCGGCGAAGGCGCCGGCGCTCCAGGCGAAGGCGATGACGCCGCCGACGGCCATCCCCGGGACGGCGTGCGGCAGAACTACCTCGCGGGCCGCCCGGGCCGGCGTCGCCCCGAGGTCGTTTGCGGCCTCGACGAGGTGCTCGTCGAGGCTCGTCAGCACCGAATACACCGACAGTACCGTGTACGGTAGCACGACGTACAGCTGTCCGATCATCAGTCCGACTTTGTTGTTGATCAGCCGCAGCGGCGTCCCGACCAGCCCCGACCCTACCAGCGCGTCGTTGACGACGCCGTTCGGCGAGAAGACGACGAGCGCGGCGAACAGCTTCACTACCAGCGTCGTGAACATCGACATCACGACGCCGGCCAAAAGCACCGTCCGGACGGCTCCCGAGGCCCGCCAGGCGGCGTAGGCGTAGACCGTCCCGAGTCCGACCGCCAGTAGCGTCGCGACGACGGCGAACTGCACGGTGAAGACGAACACCTGCCGCAGCAGCGACGACTCCAGCAGGGACAGGTAACCCTCGACCGACCACGTCCCCCGGACCAGCGCCTGCCCCGTCGACCCCTTCGAGAGGCTCACCCGCAGCAGATAGCCCATCGGGACGACGAACGCCAACAGATCGAACAGCACCAGCGGCGCCAACAGGAGCCGCGTCCGCGTGACCGCCGGCGGCGACGGTAGCGCGGGTCTCGAGGATCGGCCCTCCTCGACCGCGTCGGCGTCGCTCACAGCCGGACCCGGGCGCCGTCGGGCCCGAAGTAGTAGGCGTCGGTCACGTCCCACGACAGCCGCGCCGCGTCGCCCGCCGCCAGGTCGGGCGCGTCGGTCACCGGCCGCTCGACGAACAGCTCCGCGCCGTCGCCGACGGCCACGTGATGCCGGACGTTCGACCCGCGGTAGACGACCTCCGAGACGGTCCCGGCGAGAATCGCGCGGCCGTCGGCGTGCCCGGTGACGTCCGGCTCCGACGCCGCACCGCCGTCGGTGCTCGCGGCCGCCCCACCGGCCGCCGGCGCGAGGTCGACGACCTCCGGCCGGACTGACGCCGTCACGTCGTCGCCGACGGCGAGGTCGTCGCCGGCCGGAACCGGAGCCCGGAGCCCCGCGGTCGGGAACTCGACGGCGCCGGCGTCGGTGACCACCTCACCCGACAGGAAGTTGGTGCTGCCGAGAAACGCCTCGACGAACCGGTCGACGGGGTCGTCGTACACCGTCTTCGGGGCACCGACCTGGACCAACTCGCCGTCGTTCATGATCCCGATGCGGTCGGCGAGGGTGAACGCTTCCTCCTGGTCGTGGGTGACGTACAGCATCGGCGTCTCCAGCCGCTCTTGGATCTCCTTTATCTCCAGCTGCATCGTCTCCCGGAGCCGCTTGTCGAGGTTCGACAGCGGTTCGTCCAGCAGCAGAACCTCGGGGTCGACGGCCAGCGACCGCGCCAGGGCGACGCGCTGTTTCTGGCCGCCGGACAGCTCCCCCGGGGGGTCGTCGGCGTGGTCGGTCATCTCGACGGTCGCCAGCTGCTCGCGGGCCCGCTCCCGCCGCCGCTCGGCCGGGACGCCGGCCATCTTCAACCCGAAGGCGACGTTCTCGACGACGGTCTTGTTCGGAAACAGCGCCCAGTCCTGAAACACCGTCGCACAGCCGCGGTCATACGGGGCGAGACCGGTCACGTCCCGGCCGTCGAGGACGACCCGGCCGGCGGCCGGCGACTCGAAGCCGGCGACCGCCCGCAGGGTCGTCGTCTTGCCGCAGCCGGACGGCCCGAGCAAACAGAACAGCTCCCCGTCCCGGACCGACAGCGACAGCTCCTCGACGGCCGTCACGTCGCCGTACTCGACACGGACATCGTCCAGTTCGACGACGCTCATGCTGCCGTCCCTCCCCGTCGAGAAGCGTTTCGGGCACCGGCTCGGCTCGTCGGTCCGGTCCGGCGCCCGGCGTGTGACCGTCCGTTCCGACACAGCGCCGGCTCGTGTCGGGGGAGGGGCTGTCGTGATATGCCCGAGGTCCGTCCCCGGACGGCGTCCGTGTTGTCAGTGAGCATCGTATCAGGTCTCGGCTCCGGCCGTGCGTGGTCGTGGCTGTTGTCGGATCGTTACGACTGAGACCGGCTCTGGAACTCCTCGAACCGTTCGTCGATGTCGGGCGCCGCCTCGGCGATCCGGTAGTACGTCTTGAAGACGACCTCGTCGTCGATCTCGTCGTTTTCGATCGGCACCTCCGCGGCGGTCCGGTCGGGGTGGTCGACGCTCTCGTTGGCCATGCCGAGGTTGAACGCCTCGGCGTAGGCCGTCTGGACCTCCTCGTCCAGCAGGAAGTTGATGAACTCCTCGGCCTGCTGGCGGCTGCTGGTACCGCGCGCCACCTGGTAGTGGTCGACGTACCCGAGCGTCCGGTCGGGGACGTGCACGCCGATGTTCATCTCCGAGGTCTCGTCGGCCTTCGCCACCGAGTACGCGTAGAAGTACTGGCCGGCGTTGGCGACGCCCTGCTCGATTGCCGTCCACATGTCCTGCGCTCCCTGGTAGAACTTCGCCACCGGCATCTCGCCCATCGTCTCGAAGATCGCGTCGATGTCGCGGTCGTCCTGCGAGTACAGCTCTCCGGCTCCGGGCGTCTCGTCGGCGACGATCGCCGCCATGATCATCGAGTTGAGGAAGTACGTCGCCGGCAGCGCGAACTTCTCCGGTGTACCCTCCGTGACCAGGTCCTCCCAGGCCCCCGGCTCGGCCGCGACGGCGTCCTCGTCGTAGGCGTAGCCCATGACCCCGTAATCGACGGGTACGCTGCTGTCGCTCCGCGTGATGTCGAGCAGCGCCGGCTTGACTGCCTCGATGTTCGGGACGTTTCCCTCGCGAATCGGCTCCCAGAGGCCGTCCTGTTCGCCGAGGTAGTGATCGCGAACGCTCGCGATGGTCAGGTCGAACGGCGGGTCGTCCGACGGCGACTGACGGAGCTGCCCGAGGATGTTCGTCCAGCTGCCGACGACCTCGAGGTCGTTGCCCGTCCGCTCTTCGTACATCGGCTTGATCGTCTCCCGGAAGATGCCCTCGTTGGCGCCGCTCCACGTCGAGACCGTCAGCGGGCCGCCGTCGCCGCCGCCGACACAGCCGGCGGCCGCCAGGGTCGCCGCCATCCCGCCGGCCGCCAGGAACTCGCGACGACCCACCCGACCCGCGCCGTCGCGCCCGAGACTGCCGGTCGCCCCGTCGTGGCCGCCGGTCCTCGCCTGCCTCTCGTCGAACGTACCGCCCTCGGACCTCATTACCGTTCTACACGCGCGCGCGGCAATTAAGTGACACGAATACGGAACGGCGCCGGCGTTCGGGGCGTGGCGACCCCTATCAAGTCCGCCACGTCGGTTACCGGGCCGTGTGCGGTCGGCGGGACCGTCGCCGCGTCGCGTAGATGTACGCGTGGATACGTTCGCGTGATATGCGCTCCGTCGACCATGTACTCAACCATGAGTCCGTCTGAGCGCGCCGGCGAGCGTGGACCCGATCGACCCCGACGACGCCGGGAGCGAGCGCGGCCACTGGACACCGATGTACCGATACGGCGGACGTCCTCGCCGGACTCGGCGCGGCGACGGGCGCCGTCGTCGCGGCCGGCACGGTCCGCGACGGCGGCACCGACGCCGACGTCGCCGGCGACCTCACCGGCGGCGCCCAGCGAGGGCTGAACGTCCGCCGCTGAGCCCTTCGAAGTAGCCCGGTGTCTCCAGTCGATCGTGGGTCTCGTCAGTCGCCTCGCGGGCCGGTCGCTCGGGGGTCGGCGTCGCCAGCGGGCTGTCGAAGGGCGAGCAGTCGGCGGCCCGAACCGAGTCCGGTACGACCGACAGGACTTCACTCCTGGGAGCACCCCGCCCGACCAGTTGGCTGCCACGAGTCGACGTGCCGCTCCGGAGCGGTACCGAGAGCCACGGGCCGTGGCGTCCTGCCGGCGACCGTTCCGGCGACGCGACCCGCGAGGCCGACGGCGCGGCGGCTCGCCCGGGGCCGGCAGGGCCGTCGAAGTGTTTATGCGCCGCACTCGGCTGGTACGGATGTGGCCGAAGGTTCCCGTTCCGTCCTGCCGCCGCCCGACGCCGACCCGGTGCGGCTGC
>PXSC01000081.1 GCA_003023535.1 Halobacteriales archaeon QS_9_70_65
CGGCGCGAGCGGAGCGAGCGCCGTTCGCCGGCGGCGCCCTCCGGTCGCCGCCGGTAGCGCGCGACGACTAACGCCGAGCGGAGCGAGGCGGCTATCTCGCAAGCGCAGCGAGAGAGATCCGTGGAAGACGAGCGAAGCGAGTCTTCCTGAGGGAGGAGCGGGTTGCGGGCGGGGCCCGCAACCGAATGGATGTGGTCGTTCGAAAGGCGCTTCGCGCCTTTCGTGATGCCGAAAGACGCCCGCAGGCGTCTTTCGGGCCACGGCGGAGCCGCCACGCAGCGCGCATATTTTCCCCAAGTTTTTGCCGGCCGCTCGCCGACGGCGAGCGGCCGTGTAAAAAGTGGGTTTACAGCACGTGCTTGGTGTCGTAAGAGCCGAGCACTCGGACCCAGCCGTCGACGGCGATGTCGCGCAGTTCGTCGACGGCCGCCTGTGCCCGCTCCTCGTAGAGCCCGGCCGCGAAGTCGAGGTGGAAGACGTAGTCGCCGAGCCGCTCGCCGCTGGGGCGGGACTCGACCCGCGAGAGGTTGATGTCCCGCTCGGCGAACGGCTCCAGCATCTCCAAGAGTAGTCCGGGGTAGTTGGTGTTCGGATAGACGACGACCGACGTCTTGCCGCCGGCGTCGGACCGCTCCGTCTCCGGGCTGAGGACGACGAACCGGGTTGCGTTGGAGGTGCTGTCCTGGATGTCCTGGGCGAGCATCTGGAGGTCGGCACCGGCCGTCGCCGGATGGCCGATCGCGGCCACCGACCCGTCCTCGCGGGCGCGCTCGACGCCGCGGGCCGTCGAGGCGACGGCCTCCGTCCGCGCGCTGGGGTACTCTCGGCCGAGGTAGTCACGGCACTGCGCCAGCGCCTGTGGGTGGCTGAGGACGACGTCGAACTCGCCGGTCCGGGCCAGCAGCGCGTGCTGGATGGGCGTGACGATCTCCCGGACGACGGCGACGTTCCGGTCCGCCAGCGCGTCCAGCGACTCCGTCACCGAGCCCTCGATGCTGTTTTCGATGGGGACGACGCCGCGCTCGTACTCGCCGCTTGCGACCCCCTCGACGATGCCGGTCACCGACTCCACGAAGTCCACGTCGTCGGCGACCGCGTTCGTCGCACGGTGTGAGTAGGTCCCCTCGGGACCGAGCGTGAGGGCTCTCATCGGCCACCGATAGACGAGCGGGTGAGAAAAGAGCGTCGGGAGCGTTGCCGATCGGAGGGAGCGGTCTCGGTGTACCGAACGACGAGTGCAGCGAGCCGTGAGGAGCGTTGCCGACCGGAGGGAGGCGACGTTACGGCGAGCGGCGAGTGGAACGAACCGCGAGTTGCGGGACCGCGACCGCAGGGAGCAGTCCCGGGAATTTGAACCGCGAGCGGGGAGTGAAACGAGCCGCGAGTTGCGAGGAGAGGACGATTCGGACGGCTACTCGGCTGCCGCGATGGCCTCGATACCGAGTTCGGTGACGTCGGCGGCGACGTCGGACGCCCGGAGGCGCTCGGGCGTGTACCACTCCCGCGCGTTCGCCGGCGCCTCGCCCTCCGACGGGTCGATCTCCTGGGTGGCCGTCTCGGCGTAGTAGACGAGGTCGACGTGCTGGTGGCCGACCACACCGTCGTGTTCGTTGATGTCGTAGAGGAGTGTGTGCCGTGGGTTCGGGAGCGTCTCGCCGGGGCCGCCGGGGACGCTCGGCGTGTCGTCCAGCAAGGTCGCTTCGAGGCCGGTCTCCTCGCGGACCTCCCGCAGTGCGGCCTCGTAAGGGAGTTCGTCTCGGTTGACGTGGCCGCCGGGCGGGACGTGGATTCCGAGTCGCCTGTGTTCGTGGAGGGCGGTCGCGCCGTCGTTGACGACGTAGACGGTCGCGGTGAAGTGACGCGTCGTTTCCATGCGCCCGCCTCATTCGAGGCGGACTTGAACGTTGACCGGGCGGAACGGAAGCAAACGTCTCCGGTAGTCCGCCGCAGAACCGCGGATGGAACGGATCAGCGTCGCGACGGTCGAACCGGCGGCCGTCGACGGCGTCTCGCGCCGGACCCTCGGCGGCGCTTTCGGGACGGAAGCGGTCGCGGTCGACCACCGCGCGGTCCCGTCGGGCGAGCGGTGCCGCGACTGCGGCGAAGCGACGTCGGCGCGGTGGCGCCGACGGCGTTATGTCTACCCCGGTCGAGACGACGGGTATGCTCTCCGACCGGGACGTCCGCCGGAGCCTCGCGGTCGGCGTCGTCGCCGTCGTCGTCGCCGTCGGCTACGGCGTCGCGACGGACGTGATCCGCCCGCCGACCACCCCCTCTCCCGTCCTGCCGGCGACGCTGCTGCTGTACGCGGCGCTCGTGACGGTCCCGTTCGGCCTCGGGACCGGCGCGGCCCTGCTCGCGCTCCGGCACCGGGTCGTCGCGCCGGGGGTCGCCCTCGCCGGCTTCGCCGCTCTGCCCGCCCTCCTCGGGTGGTACGCCGGGGTGACCGTCGTCAGCGTCCTCGTCGCCGGGCCGTTCGTGGTCGTCGTCGCGCTGGCGGAGACGCTCGTCCGGGCGCGGGTCGGACGGCTCCGGACCTCGCCGTCGCCCCGCGGGTTCCGGGCGCTGTCCGTCGGCGTGATGGCCGCCGTCGTCTACGCCGGGATCTTCGCCGTCCGGGCCGTCCTCCCGCTGTGGCGCATCGACACCGGCGTCCCGGCGACGACGGTGCCGCCGACGGTCGATCTCGCGGTCACGCTCTGGTACGTCCTCGGCGCCTCGCTCGTGCTCGTCGGCCTCCCGGTGGCGTTGAACCGCCGGTTCGGCCTGCTGGCGCCCGGCGCCGGCCTCCTGGCGTACCTGCTCGTCGACCTCGCGTTCGTCCAGCCCGCCGTCGCCGAGGGAGCGGAACTGGTCGTGGCGCTGCTGCTCGGCGTCTGGCCGACGCTTTCGGTGCTGCTGGCGGTCGTCGGCGTCGTCGAGTTCCGGCTCCGGGGTGACGACGACCCCGACCCCGGCGACGACGACGGCGGCGACGGCGACGACGAGGAGCTGACCGTCGAGGGCGGGCTTCTCGGCGACCGAGTGTGACGCGGAGGCAGGCTCAAGTCGCCGGGCGCCCACCGGCCGGCATGGCGGAGGAACCCCACCCGCAGCTGCGGCCCATCCTCAAGATGCTCGAGGAGACCCCGAACCTCGAGGACGTCGGCGTCGAACTTGCCCGCGAGCAGTTCGACGCGCTGTCGACGTTCACCCCGGAGTTCGAGGTCCACGAGCAGTACGACACGACCGTTCCCGGCGCCGACGGCGACCTCGACGCCCGGGTCTACCGGCCGGGCGAGGGCGAGCGGCCGGTGCTCGTCTATCTCCACGGCGGCGGCTTCGTCGTCGGCGGGCTCGACACCCACGACAACGTCTGCCAGCGGCTGGCAGCCGAGAGCGGCTGGACGGTCGTCTCCGTCGACTATCGGCTGGCACCGGAACACCCGTTCCCGGCGGCGCTGGAGGACGCCTACGCGGCCTTCGAGTGGGTCGCCGCGAACCCGGCGGCGGTCGACGGCGACGGCACCGTCGCCGTCGGCGGCGACAGCGCCGGCGCGAACCTCTCGCTCGGCGTCTCGCTGCTGGCACGGGACGCCGAGCGGGACGAAACGACCGACGTGACCGGGCCGAACGTCGCCCACCAGGTGCTCTACTACCCCGTCTGCGGGTCGCCGTTCGAGCGCTACGAGAGCCGCGAGACGAACGCCGAGGGCGGCTTCCTCCAGCGGGACACCATCGAGTGGTTCGACGACCAGTACGTCCCGTCGGCCGTCCACCGCCGCAACGAGTACCTCGCGCCGCTGCTCTGCGAGGACCTCTCGGGGCTGCCGCCGGCGACGGTCGTCACCGCGGGGTTCGACCCGCTTCGCGACGAGGGCGACGCCCTCGCGGCGGCGCTGTCGGCCGACGGGGTGTCGGTCACCCACGCGCGCTACGAGACGATGGTCCACGGGTTCGTCAGCTTCCTCGGAACGGTCGACGCCGCCGACGAGGCCGTCGCGGTCGCCGCCGGCGACCTGGAGGCGGTGCGGTGAGCAGCCGGCGGTTTACCCGCCGAGGTACAGCTCCGACACCTCCGGGTC
Source organism: Halobacteriales archaeon QS_9_70_65 (assembly GCA_003023535.1). Next base: position 4,065 of record PXSC01000081.1, read on the forward strand.
GTCGAGCAGGCCGTCGGCGTCGCCCTCGTAGGCGACGGTCCCCTGGTCGAGGACGTAGCCGCGGTCGGAGACCTCGAGGCCCTTCGTCGCGTTCTGCTCGACCATCAGGATGGCCGTGTCCATCGCGTTGACCGCCTCGACGTCGGCGAACACCTCGTCGGCGGTGTTCGGCGCCAGCCCCGCCGAGGGTTCGTCGATCAGCAGGACGTCCGGCTCCGTGACGAGCGCGCGGGCGAACGCCAGCACCTGTCGCTGGCCGCCCGAGAGCTCCCGCGCCTTCGCGCCTCGCTTCTCCCGGAGGACCCTGAACCGGTCGTACAGCTCCTCGACGACCGTTTCGAGGCGGTCGTCCTCGCGGGCGACGCCGCCCATCCGGAGGTTCTCGTCGAGGGAAAGCGAGCCGAACACGTTGTCGGTCTGGGGGACGTAGCCGATGCCCTTCCGGACGACCTCTTCCGGCGCGGCCCCGGAGATGTCCTCGCCGTGGTAGCGGATCGACCCGGTCCACGGCGTCAATAGCCCGAAGGCCGTCTTCAGGACGGTCGACTTGCCGGCGCCGTTCGGGCCGATGAGACAGACGATCTCGCCGGCCTCGAGCCGCAGCGAGAGGTCCTCCAGCACCTGCATCTCGCCGTAGCCGCCGTCGACGTCGACCAGTTCGAGGACGGGTTCGTCGCTCACGCCCCACCACCGAGGTACGCCTCGACGACGCGGTCGTCGGCCCGGACCGCCTCCGGCGACCCCTGCGTGAGGACGCCGCCCTGGTCGAGGACGACCACCGGATCCGCGAGCTCCATCACGAACTCCATGTCGTGTTCGATGAGCAGGCAGGTGGTACCGGCCTCGTTGAGCCGGCGGATCTGGGCGGCCAGCTCCGCGCGGAGCGTCGGGTTGACGCCGGCGGCGGGTTCGTCGAGCAGGAGTATCTCCGGCTCGAGCAGCCGCTCGGCGTCGGCGAGATTCCGTTTTTCGGCCGCGGCGACGGCGCCCGGCGCGGTGAACAGCGTCAGGAACGACTCGCCGGGCTGGTCCTGCGGGCCGACGAGCATCGCCTCCCGCACGGTCATGCCCTCCAGCTTCCGGGGCGTCTGGAACGTCCGGATGAGGCCGTGGTCGGCCACCTCGTACGGTTCGAGGCCGGTGACGTCGACGCCGTCGACCTCGACGCGGCCGGCGTCGGGCTCGTAGAAACCGGAGACGAGGTTGAACACCGTCGACTTGCCGGCGCCGTTCGGCCCGATGAGGGCGGTGATGGTGCCGCGCTCGACGTCGAAGCTCGCGTCGTCGACGGCGACGAGGCCGCCGAACTCCTTGCGGAGGTTCTCGACGCGGAGAACGACGTCGCCGGCGTCCGCGTTCGCGCTCGCCGCGTCGTCGGCGTCAGCGTCGCTGGCGGCGTCAGTCATCGTCGTCCCCCCGGGCCTCGCGGACGCCGGCGTCGGGCCGCTTCGGCGCCTCGTCGACCGCGCTCGACCAGATGAGTTCCCGCTGCGGCGGCAGGATTCCCTGCGGGCGGAGCCGCATCAGCGCGACGATGAGCAGGCCGACGGCGACGAGCCGCAGCGCCGCGGCCTCGAACGGGAGGAACCGCGGACCCTGCTGTATCGTCACCACGACCACGCCGCCGAAGACGGCCCCCCGGGTCGAACCGGTGCCGCCGAGGATGACCGCCACCCACACGTAGAACGTCGTGATCGGCTCGAGGTTGTCCGGGGTGACGTAGAGGTTGAGGTGGGCGTAGAACACCCCGGCGAGCGCCATCACGAGGCTGCCGAGGACGAACGCCTGCAGTTTGAACGCGTAGGTGTGCTTGCCGAGCGCTCGCGCGAGGTCCTCGTCGGCGCGGATGGTCCGCAGCACCCGGCCCCACGGCGACCGGTGGGCGTACGAGAGGACGGCGTAACTGACGCCGACGAGGACGACGACGAGCAGGACGTTCAGCAGCATCCGGTAGAACGGCTCGCCGAGTTCGAGCGTCGCGCCGAACGGGACGTCGACCCGGAGCCCGGGCATCGCCTCGGGAAACGTCGAAAGCAGCGGCCAGCCGTCGAAGAAGCCGGGGACACCGCGGACACCGTCACTGCCGTTCGTCCACTGTCGTTCGTTGAGGGCGATCCGGCGGACCACCTCCGCCAGTCCGAGCGAGGCGATTGCGAGGTAGTCCGCCCGGAGCCGCAGGGTCGGAATCCCGACGAGTAGCGCCAGGACCGTCGCCGACACGAGCGCGGCGATCAGCCCGTAAACCGGGGTGAAGCCGCCGGCCACCGGCGAGTTACTCGCGGTGGCGAGCGCCGCACCGTAGGCGCCGATGCCGAAGAAGGCGGCGACGCTGAAGTTGATCAGCCCCGTGAACCCCCACTGGGCGTTCAGCCCCAGCGACAGCAGCGCGTACATTCCGGCCAGCCCGACGAGAAAGAGGAAGTACGTCGGGGCGAGCAGTCCCGAAAGCAGGCTGACGAACAACACTGCGCCGAAGGCACCGACGACGGCCGTGACGCCCTGTTCGGCGGCCGTCAGCCCGCTTGCGAACCCCTCGGCTGTGGCCGTCGGTTCGGATTCGTCGGCCATCTCAGCCCGCCTCCCCGGCGATTCCCGTCGGCCGGACGAGCAGCACTGCGACCATGATCACGAAAGCGACCGCCTCGGCGTACCGGATGCCGATGCCGAAACTGTCGGGGAGGTACGGAACGAGCGCGCCGACGTCCGACAGAAGCGGCATCGTCTCGTGTACCATCCCGATGAGGAGGCCGCCGAGCATCGCCCCGTAGACGGAGCCGATGCCGCCGAGGATGACCGCCGCGAAGACGAGCAGGAGCAGGTTGAACCCCATCCGGGGGCTCAGCCGGTTGAACAGCCCGAGGAAGGTACCGCCGACGCCGGCGAGCCCGCCGCCGACTATCCAGGTGACGCGCCGAATCCGGTCGGTACGGATGCCGCTGACGCGGGCCAGCTCCGGGTTGTCAGCCATCGCGCGCATCTTCCGGCCGAGGTCCGTGTACTGCAGCAGGGCGTGGAGGCCCCCGACGAGGACGACGGACGTGACCACGATGGCGACGTCGTGGAAGGTCACCCGGACGCCGTAGGGGACGAGCGCTCCGATCGGGCGGAGCGGCTGGATCTCGTATCGGGTGGATTCGGCGCCGAAGACCATCTGGACCAGCCCGCGGTAGACGAACGCGACCCCGATGGACGTGATAAGGAGGCCGATGGCACCGATATCGAGCGGCTCGTAGACGAGCTTCTCCGTTACGACGGCCACGAGGGCCGCGGCGACGAAGCCGGCCGCCAGCGCGACGAAGAAGGCCGCCGGGAGGCCGAGCAGCGACGGCCCGCCGCCGACGGCGCCGAACGTCACCAGGGCGGCGTAGGCGCCGACGGTCATCGTGTCGCCGTGGGCGAAGTTCGCGAAGTCGGCGATACCGTAGACGAGCGACAGACCGATGCTCCCGAGCACGATGATGCTGCTGAACACCAGCCCGTTGGCGAGCAACCCGAGAACGGCCATCGACGGTCAGCCCTCGACGAATCCGGCCTCGACGTACTCGTCGTTCTGGACTTCGAGTATCTGGAGGAAGCCGACGGGATCGCCGCTCTCGTCGAGGTCGATGGGGCCGCTGACGCCCTGGTAGTCGACGTCGCTCGGGCCGCCGCCGTCGGCGAGGATCTCGCTTGCGGCCTCGAAGGAGGTCACCCGGTCGCCCTCGGGACGGGTGACGTCGCGGACGACCTCGCCGAGGGCCGCGCCGCTGAACTCGTCGGCCGCCTGGATCGACAGTGCCGCCGTGACGACGGCGTCGTGCGTGAAGGCGGCCCACGTCGTCGGCGACTGGCCGTACTCGTCCTCGAACCGCGAGGCGAACGCCTGGTAATTATCCTGGTCGACGGGGGCCGACGGGAGCGCGATCTTCATCCCTTCCATGCTTCCGTCGGGCGTGTCGTCGAGAACGTCGGGCCCCTGGGTGGAGTCGGTCCCGTAGAACTGCGCCTCGTAGCCGCTGGAGAACACCTCGTTCACCATCGAGATGAACACGTCCTGGTAGGTGTTGAACAGCCACGCCTCGGCGCCGGAGTCGTTCATCTCCGCGACGACGCTCGAGTAGGACTGCTGGTCACGGTCGTGGGGGGCCCGGTAGGCGATCTCGCCGTCGTAGGCCTCGATGAAGGCGTCGGTAAGTGTCTGCCCGAAGTCGTCGTTGACGAACGTGACGGCCACCTCGTCGTAGCCGTCCTCTGCGACGATATCGGCCAGCGCCACCGACTGTGCCCGTCCGCTCGGCGATATCCGCAACAGCCCCGGAAACTCCGTCAGTCCCAGCCCGGTCGAGTTCTGGCTCAGCTGGACGACGTCGGTGCCCCGAACGACGCTCTCGTAGATGGACAGCGAGACGCTCGACCCGACCGCGCCGATGAGGAACGGTACCCCGTTTTGGTTCACCAGCTTCTGGGCGGCCGAGATGCCACCATCCGTGCTCCCTTTGGAGTCCTCGACTGCGATTTCGAGTTCGCGGCCGTCGATGCCGACGTCGTTGATCGCCGCGAGCGCGAGCTCCCTGCCACGCCGGTTCCGCTCGCCGAACGCCGAGTAGGATCCTGTCTCTGCGTCGATCATCCCGATGGTGTAGGAGCCGTCGCCGCCGTCGCCGCCGTCGTCCGTCGTGCTGACACAGCCGGCGGCCAGCGCGAGGCCGGCGGCACCCGACGCGAGCAGCCCCCGGCGGTCCGTGATCGGTGTGGTGTCGTCGTTCATCTGTGGGTCTGGTGGTTGGTCATCGACGAGGTGCTGCCGCAGGTAGCCGCCATCGTTGTCGTATCGCTGTCGGCGTCGCACTGGCGGTCCTGCTGGTCGGATTTGGCGCCGTCAACACCACCAACGGCGCCGTCACCATCGCGCCGCCAGTCGACGACGGTGTCTTCACCGCCCGGACTGCCGTCGCGACGATGCTCGTCGGTGGTATTGTCTCCGTCACCGTCTCAACATTCAAGTGCCCCATCCCCGTCCAGTTCGAGGTCTGGGCGCGAAGTTCAGCGCGAAGGTCGTCGCCACCGATGGGGCGCTGAAGATGGTTCAGATCGCCGTCGCGCTGGCGGGCCTGTTGACTCTCTGAATCGTACACAGCCGAAACAACTGGTCAAGCATGACAGCGGGCCCACGTATGGACGAGAGAGTTGCGACGATGGTATCTCGTATTGCCGTGTGAGAACAGGGGTGTCGAAGACATCTCATGAAGGTTATTGAGAGACAGGCGATAAGATTTCTCAAGCGGAGAGACTGTCCACCGACGAGCCGTGTCCTGTCGGTTTGAGTACATATTGAGCGAAATTGCTCAAATTCGTTGTTGAGTTCTGTCTTCCGTCGGTAGCAAAATACTGCAGACTAATCGAACTGGCTCCCAAGCGTTGCCTGCTCTTGCTGAGTTTTAGTACCGGTCTCAATAGGAGTAGATTCGTCGTAGGGCATGTGTGACACTCGATATCCGTCTTCGATTTTTTCAATATCGTCGATTGTGTATAGTTGGAGAGGCTTTTCTTGCTTCGTAATTACGGGGAAGTCATAGTTCTCAGCTTCATATTTGAACGAGTTTCCATCTCCAAGGCGCTGCTCAACGAACTTTTCATGGCGCTCTACCCGCTTCGAGACTGTGCTGTACGCGAGTTCTTTCACCCCATCGACTCCATCATTAAACACCTCTACGAACTGCTCTTGGAGTTCGTAACCGACTGAGTTTCGACCCGCAACCATTGCGGCCAGCGAGGTCGTTCCAGTTCCCCAGAATGGGTCAAGAACCGTGTCTCCGTAAACACTGTACATATTGACAAGGCGATACGGTATTTCGAGCGGATATGCCGCCGAACGGTCGCGTAATTCTTCGTTCGTAGTCTCCAGTTCTTGAAAGGTTCCAGTAATATTTTTCCATACATCAGAGAACCATTCATTTCGTTCCTCCCAAAAGTACGCAGACTCATATCTAACGTCCGTCCCCGAGGCAAAATCCCGACTGTTCTTGCCGTTGCGGAAAACCAGTAGATACTCGTGTTCGAGCGTGGCGTAAGCATTCGGCGGTAGCATCCCACTTCCCATGAACTTCGCCGCCGAATTCGTCGGCTTTCTCCATAGAATATCGGGAAGTGGTTCGAATCCAATTCCATCGAAGTACTCCGTTATACGAGCGTGGTTCTGATACACCCGGAAGCTATCACCAACCTTCCGTGTTGCATCGCCAATATTGATGCAGGCGATGCCGCCGTCTACGAGCACGCGGTTGATTTCGTCCCATGTCTTGTTCAGCTCTTTGTGCATCAGATCAAAGGCGGCGCGGCCGTCTCCGCTATTGAGGGCAGATTCAATATCAGAATTGAATGATTCAAAAAGCTCGTCCCACATCTCGATCATCGGGTACGGCGGAGACGTAATGACGAGATTGATCTCATTCTCGCCTATCTGGGAGAGATCGTTCGAGTTGCCGATATAGACTCTGTGTTCAGTCTCCATGTGGATGATATACTGATATGATGGTTTGTAGTTACTGGTGAGGAGTGAAGAGTTGGTTACTTCATTGCACTTTTCAATTCAGAAATATCGACTGTCATCGCCTTATTCGTCTTGTTCTCGTCGTAATACACGATAGGTGCATCAATCTCTTCTCGGTCCGGGGTTGCCCGTTCAATTTCAGCGTCGTACATGTCCCTGAGCTTTCGTAGAATCGTCTCCTGTATATCAAACCCTTCGTATGTTTTGAATAGAACAAGATCGCGGAGGTAATTGTGAGTCATGTCCTTGTCCACTTGGTCAAACGCCTCTTTCATTTTCTTAACCATCGGTACGGCTCTCTCCGTTGCTTCTTTCAATCGTCGCTCACCGTCATACTTTTCAAAGTAAAACTCAATCCAGTCCTCAAATGTCCCGTCAGGGTGTTTCGTCCTGAAATCATCAATAATCTCGCTCATTTGACCCACAACCTCCGGACGATTAGACTGCGAGAGGTTGATTGCAGGATTAAGAAGATATGTGGTATACTTTGGCGTATTGATAGGAAATTCCTCTACTTCCTCGGCGACCAAGCGCTCCCGCTCTTCGGCACTGATCCTAAACTCGTCGTCGACCATGTGATCACACCTATTCTCAACGTGTGTACTTTTAATTGTAACAATTTGTTCCAGTCGTTCGCCCTGTCAGCAAATGTAAATTAAATATCAGCGGACATATCATTTTCGCCCACAGCTTTACCCGCGTTTGCGGGTCAGAGCCAATGTCCTCCGACCCATAATCAAGATTCACGGGTGCTGACAACCAGCCGCTGGGATGAATATAGTACTACGTACTTCGGCGTCATAGTCATTGTCGTCAATACAGCACTGAAGATGGTCTAAGTCGTTGTCACGCTGGCGGACCTGCTGGCGCGATGAGCGGAGGCGGCACACGGACGACGTGAGCGTGGATCGGCCGCCGTCGGGTGCCGCTCGGATGTGCGGAACCGGCACACGGCCGTCCGAACACCGATTACCCGGGGCCGACGACGTGCGTCCATGCAGTTCCGTCGGCGGGCGGCGCTGTCCGGTCGCGCCGCCGTCTCGCTCGCGGTGCTGGCCGTCTTCGGCATCCTCCTGACCGGCGTCTTCGTCGCCGCGGCGGCCGTCCTGGCCGTCGTCGCCGCCCCGGTCGTCCTCCCGACCGCCGCGGCGGTGACGCTGCTCCCGCACGCGAGCGCCGTCCTGCCGGTGTCGGCGGTCGTCGCCTGCGTGCTGTCGTGGCTCGGGCTCGTCCTGATCGTCCGGTACACCGACGCGATAACTCGGGCGCTCGGGATCGAGTACCTCTGGTGGCCGCAGTCGCCGGCGAGCGCGGCGACGACGGCGGTGTCGCTCGCGCTTCTCTACGAGGGGGTCGTCGAACTCGTCCGCGCGGAGGTGGAGTCGCTCCGGGCGGCCTCGACGGAGCCGGGCGACCCCGCCCCGGCGTGGCTCCGGCGGCGGGTGGTGCGGCTCTGTGCGGTCGCCGACGTCCCGCCGCCGGAGGTGATTTTCCTTCCGTCGGCGGCGCCGGTGGCCTTCACCGTCGGCACCGCGGCCGCCCGGAGCGTCGTCGTGTCGCAAGGGGTCGTCGACGCGCTCGACGACGACGAACTGGACGCGGGTCTGGCACACGAGGTGAGCCACCTGGCCAACCGGGACGTCACGCTCATGTCCGCCGCGCTCGCGCCGGTGTTCGTCGGACGGGAGGTGTTCGAGTCCGAGGCCGACGGCGTCGCCGGGCGGCTCGCACGGTCGGCGGGTCGGGCCCTCCTCGCGCTCGGGGAGTTCGGCGCCGGGACGTTCTCGCGGGGCCGGGAGTTCGCGGCCGACCGCGGGGCGGCACACGTCACCGGCGAGCCGGCGGCACTGGCGAGCGCGCTGGAGACGCTGTCGGCCGACCGCGCCCGGCCGGCGGCGGACCTCCGGGACGGCGACCCCGCGCAGGCGCTGAACGTCGTCCCGCGAGCGACCGATCGGGGCGGTTCCTTCGATTCCCACCCCGAGACGGCGGCCCGGATCGCCCGGCTCCGCGAACTCGAGCGGGCACAGGAGGTCTCGTGAGCACACCGCGGGGGCCGCGAGACGCCGGCGGCGCGGCTGCCCGGGACGCCGGTCTTATTCCGGGGTCGATCGTAGCGGGCGTGTGCGACTGCTCGCGACGACGAACGGCGGCCTCGAGTCGGTGGCGAGCGCCGAACTCGCCGAGTCGGTCGGCGCCGACCCGGAGCGACACCACCGGGGCGTCGTCGCCTTCGAGGGCTCCCGGGACGACGTCTACGACCTCCACGCCCGCTCGCGGACCTGCCACCGGCTGCTGGAGGTACTTGTCGAGGGTCGCGTCGAGGAACTCGAGGACGTCTACCGGCTGACCCGGCGGGTCGACCTCGCGGCACACCTCCCGGACGAGTCGTTCGGCGTCGTCGGGACGCGCCACGGAAGCCACGAGTTCACCAGCATGGACGTCGCCGAGCGGGTCGGCCAGGCGGTCATCGACGGCTACCGGGAGGCGACGGGCCGGCGGCTGCCGGTCGACCTCGACGACCCGACCGTCCGGCTGGAGGCGTACTGCGACGACGACCGGTTCACGCTGGCGGTCGACCTGACCGGCGACTCGCTGCACCGACGGCCCTACCGGGAGTGCGAACACGACGCGCCGCTGCGGGCGACGCTGGCGTACTCGTTGCTGCGGCTGGCCGACTACGGGCCGGACGACCGGCTCGTCGACCCGATGGCGGGGTCGGCGACGATCCCGATCGAGGCCGCGCTGGCGGCGACCGACCGGCCCCCGCGGCCCGACCTCGAGCCCGCCTTCGCGGCGCTGCCGCGGTACGACGTCGCGCGGTTCCGGCGCCGGCGAGCGGCCTTCGAGCCGCGGTCGCCGTCGCCCGACGTCGAGGCCCGCGAGCGGCGGACGGAGTGGCTCCGCTGTGCCCGGGTCAACGTCGCCGTCGCCGGCCTCGAGGACGCCGTCGACGTGATCGAGGCCGACGCCCGGGAGGCGACACTCGTCGCCGACCGCGTCGTGACCAACCTCCCGTTCGGGGTGCGGACCGACGAGGACCTGCGCGATCTGTACGAGGCCTTTGCCGACCGCGTCCGGGAGGGGTCGGTCGGCCGGCTGGTCGCGCTCACGACCCGGCCGGACCTGCTGCCGCTGGCGGTCGAAAAGCGGCACGATGTCCCGTACGGCCGGCTCGACGTCTCCGTCGTCGTCGTGGAGCCGTGAGCCACGGCCGCGACCGCCGGCAGAACTCGTCGCTCTTCGGCACCTTTATGAATAATCGTGTAGGACAGGTGCGTACACGACACGCCGTCCGTATCCGCGGTTCGCCGGCCGCCGGTGTGCGCCGCTGGCCCCTCGACGGCGAGACGGTTCCACCACCCCCGATCCACCCGACACATGAGCACCGAACCGACCCCGATACAGGAGCCCCGGACGACAGCTACGACCGAGCCCGCCGCACGCGGCCGCCCCGACCCGTGGGCGGCGGATGGTGAGGACCGGGTCCCGGCCACGGCGCTGGCGCCCCGGCAGTTCGAGCCGTCTTCGATGGCCCGGATGCGGAACCTGATGGACGACGACAACGCCCACAGCGGGTGACGGTAGTGTTCAGATAGGGATTCCAAGGGTCCAGAAAGCCCTCGGCGCTCTCGACTCCCGCGACTCACTGCGCGCTTCGGCCGCGGTGCGGCCTGCAGTGCTTACCTCGTCGGGGTTCGCCGAGAGCGCCTCGCCCTTTCAGTCCGCCAGGATTCGGTTGGTTCTTCGGCAGAAACAGACTGACTCGCCGGTGCTTACCTGAACACCGCCCGGGTGAGCGGCCGAACCTATTAGCGGCTCGCGGCCCTCCCGAACGTATGAACCGACCCGGCTGGCTCGGCGCCCCGAACCCCCGGGTTCTCGACGGCTCGCTGCTCGTCGGCGTGGGGTTCGTGCTCGCGACCGGAATCGTGAGCCTCTACTCCGGGCGGCCGAGCCGCGCGTGGGTGTTCGTCACCCACGGCGTCGGGGGGCTAGTACTCGCGGGGCTCGTCGGGCTGAAGCTCCGGCGCGTCCGCCCGCGGCTGCGCGGCGTCCGTCACAGCGCCGTCGTCGTCCTGTCGGTGATCCTGACCGCCGTCACGGCCGCCGCCCTCGGCTCCGGCGTCGCGTGGGTGTTCGGCGCCGACCTCGACCTCGGGCCCTGGGGCCTTCTCAACCTCCACATCGGGCTGGGGTTGGTCGTCGCGCTGCTGTTGGCCGGCCATCTCGTCTCGCGGTTCCGACTTCCCTCCCGGAAGGACTTCGAGGGCCGCCGAACGGCCCTCCGGTACGGCGCGGCCGTCGTCGCCGGCGCGGCCGTCTACCGGCTCCAGGGGACGGTCAACGGCGCCCTCGAGACCGCCGGCGCCGACCGCCGCTTCACCGGCTCGAAGCCGACCGGCAGCGACGACGGCAACGCCTTTCCGGTGACGAGCTGGGTGGCCGACGACCCCGACCCCGTCGACGTCGACGCCCGGACGCTGTCGGTCGACGGCGCCGTCGCCGAGCCGCTCGAACTCGACTACGCCGCGCTGGCCGACGACGACGAGCGCCGGGCCGTTCTCGACTGCACGAGCGGCTGGTACTCCGAACACGACTGGCGCGGCGTCACGGTCGGGTCGCTGCTGGAGGCCGCCGACGTCGACGACGACGCCGCCTGGGTGTCGTTCCGGTCGGTCACCGGCTACCGGTGGAGCCTCCCGCTGGCGGAGGCCCGCGAGGCGCTTCTCGCGTCCCGCGTCGACGGCGAACAGCTGAGCCACGGCCACGGCTTCCCGCTGCGGCTGGTCGCCCCCGGCCGCCGCGGCTTCCAGTGGGTCAAGTGGGTCGAGGCGGTCCGGGTGACCCGCCGCCGGGACCACGCCGAACGGCTGGCGATATTCCTCAGCGGCCTGTAGCGGTCGTCACCGGTCGGAGTCGACGGGCGTGCCCTCCTCCGTCGGCGGCGCCACGTGGTCGACGTACTCCTCGACGGACGGCTCGGCCACCCGGACGCGGACGCGGATGTCGCCCAACTCGTTCTCGGTGCCGACCGCGAAGTTGACGACGCCGCGGAACGCCGCCTGCTTCTTCAGCCGGAACTCGAAGACGTCGCCGTCCCGGCCGGCGAAGAACTGCCCGCGGGCCGTGTCGAGGATGGCCTGTTCGTGGAGCCGTTCGGAGAACCGTTCCATGCCGTGGCAGGTGCCGACTAGCTCGCCCGGCCGGGACTCGACGTCGGCCTCCGGAAAGAGGTCGTGGACCGCGTCGGCCACCCGGTCGGTCACCTCGGTGTCGTTGACCGGTGCCGTCACCCGGACGTCGACGCTGTAGATCACTCCAGCACCTCCCGGACTCGCCGGCGGAACGCCTCGAGCGTCCCGGTGTTGTCGACGGTGACGTCGGCGCGGTCCATCGCCGCCCCGAGGCCGAAGCCGAGTTCGCGTTCGTCCCGCTCGGCGAGGGCCTCTCCGCCCTCGACGTCGTCGCGGCCGCGGGCCTCGAGCCGGCGTCTGCGGGCCTCGAACGGCGCCTCGATGCTGACCAGCAGGAAGTCGTCGCCGAACCGTTCCTCGAAGACCTCGACCTCGGCGTCCGAGCGGATGCCGTCGACGAGGACGGTATCGGCCGTCTTCAGGGCCGTTTCGACGTGCGGCAGCGACGCCTCGGCGATCGCCGTCGGGCCGTTTTCCTCGCGGAGCGCCCGCGCCACCTCGCCGTGGTGTTCGGCGGGGTCGAGCCCCCGGTCGCGGCACGCCGCCCGGATGACGTCGCCCATCGTGACGACC
>PXSC01000082.1:0-4967 GCA_003023535.1 Halobacteriales archaeon QS_9_70_65
GCGGCGCGACGACACGGAAAAAGCGGAAGCGTTATCACCGCCACGGCAGGATTTACACGTCATTACTACATGACGACGAATCACCGACAACCGGAGGTGAACATCGGACTGGTGGGCCACGTCGACCACGGGAAGACGACGCTGGTGCGGGCGCTCTCGGGCGAATGGACCGACCAGCACTCCGAGGAGATGAAACGCGGCATCTCCATCCGCCTCGGATACGCCGACGCGACGTTCCGGGAGTGTCCGGACGTCGAGGAGCCGGAGCGGTACACCGTCGACGAGGAGTGTCCGGACGGCTCCGAGAGCAAGCACCTCCGGACGGTGTCGTTCGTCGACGCGCCCGGCCACGAGACGCTGATGGCGACGATGCTGTCCGGCGCCGCCATCATGGACGGCGCGGTGTTGGTGGTCGGCGCCGACGAGCCGGTGCCGCAGGCCCAGACCGAAGAGCACCTGATGGCGCTGGACATCATCGGCATCGACAACATCGTCGTCGCCCAGAACAAGGTCGATCTCGTCGACCGCGAGCAGGCGATCCGCAACCACGAGCAGATCCAGGAGTTCGTCGAGGGGACCGTCGCCGAGGGGGCACCGGTCGTGCCGACGTCGGCCCAGCAGGGGGTCAACACGGACCTGCTCATCGGGACCGTCGAGGAGGAGATCCCGACCCCCGACAGGGACCCCGACGCCGACGCGCGGCTGCAGGTCGCCCGGTCGTTCGACATCAACCGCCCGGGGACGACGTACGACGACCTCACCGGCGGCGTTCTGGGTGGGTCGCTGTCGGGGGGCCGGCTCCACGAGGGCGACGAGATCGAGATCCGGCCCGGCCGGGAGATCGAGGAGGGCGGCTCCTCGGAGTACCACCCCGTCGAGACGACGGTCCGGTCGCTGCAGGCCGGCGACGACTTCGTCGACGAGGTGACGCCGGGCGGGCTGCTCGGCGTCGGCACCGGGCTGGACCCCTCGCTGACGAAGGGCGACGCGCTGGCCGGCCAGGTCGCGGGCCCGCCGGGAAGCCTCCCGCCGACCCGGGAGGCGTTCACCATGGACGTGGAGCTGTTCGACCGCATCGTCGGCGAGGGCGACGTCGAGGCCATCTCGACCGGCGAGCCGCTGATGCTGACGGTCGGCACCGCGACGACGGTCGGCGCCGTCACCAGCGCCCGCGACGGCGAGTGCGAGGTGAACCTCAAGCGGCCGGTCTGTGCGGAGTCGGACGCCAAGATCGCCATCAACCGCCGGGTCGGGGCGCGCTGGCGGCTCATCGGCGTCGGGACGCTGGAATGAGCGTCGTGCTCGACACGAACGCGCTGATGGCGCCCGTCGAGGTCGACGTCCGGGTGTTCGAGGAGCTGGACCGGCTGCTCGGGGAGTACGACCCGGTCGTCCCGCGGGCGGTGCGGGCGGAGCTGGCGGAGCTGGCCGGCGGTAACGGCGAGGCGGCGACGGCCGCGAGCGTCGGACTGGACCTCGCGCGCCGGGAGTGCGAAACCGCCGCCCACGACGCCGACGACGCCGACGACGCGGTGGTGGAACTCGGCCGTACGGCCGACTACGCGGTCACCAGCGACATGCCGCTCAGAGAGCGGCTGCTGGCGGCGAACGTTCCCGTAATTAGTTTACGCAACGGAACCAAACTCGGACTCACTCAACCATAGCATGTACAAACGGGCACGACTCACGGATACGGTCGAGGTGCCGCCGGAACACCTCGCGGACGTGTCGCCGGGGCTTGTCAAACGGCTGCTGCAGGACAAGCTCGAAGGACAGATGGACGAGGACATCGGCAGCGTCGTCTCGGTGACGGAGGTCCACGACGTCGGCGACGGGGCGGTACTGCCGAACCGACCGGGCGTCTACTACGAGGCGGAGTTCGACGCGGTCACCTTCGACCCGCAGATGCAGGAGGTCGTCGACGGCGAGGTCGTCGAGGTGGTCAACTTCGGCGCCTTCGTCGGTATCGGCCCCGTCGACGGGTTACTGCACGTCTCGCAGATCTCCGACGAGTACCTCGCCTACGACGAGGAGAACCAGCAGCTGGCCTCCCGGGACTCCAACCGCGTGTTGAGCGTCGGCGACGCCGTCCGGGCTCGCATCGTCACCAAGAGCATCGACGAGCGGAACCCCCGGGACTCGAAGATCGGGCTCACCGCCAAACAGCCCGGCCTCGGCAAGCACGGCTGGCTCGAAACGGAACGACAGCGCCGCGAGGCGCAGGCGGGTGATTAGATGGCCGACCGACTCGTCTGCCGCGACTGTCACCGCGTGCTCGAGGTCAACGACGACGAGCAGTGTCCGGCCTGTGGGTCGAACTCGCTGAGCGAGGACTGGGCCGGGTACGTCGTCATCGCTCACCCCGAATCGAGCGAGATCGCCGAGGAGATGGAGGTCGCCGAGCCGGGCCGCTACGCGCTGAAGGTCCGGTAGGATGGCCGGCGCCGACCCCGAGGTCGTCGCCGAACTCCCCGACACCCTCCGAGGGGAGCTGAAGAAGCCGCTGGGGCCGGTGTACACCGACGCCGAGACGCTGCTGGCGGACGCCGACGGCCCCGTCGTCGCCGTCGGTGACATCGTCACCTACCACCTGCTGGAGGCCGACGCCCGGCCCGACGCCGCCCTGGTGGACGGCCGAACGGAGCGAGAGCGCGTCGGCCGCGAGGTCCGCGAGGCGGTCGCCGGGTTCGACGACCGTCTCGAGGCCGCGAACCCGGCGGCGACCCTCTCGACGGCGCTGCTCGAGGCGCTCGGCGAGGCCGTCCGCCGTCCCGGCTCGGTCGTCGTCGCCGTCGACGGCGAGGAGGACCTCGCCGCGCTGCCGGCGGTGCTCGTCGCCCCCGACGGCGCCGCCGTCGTTTACGGTCAGCCCGGCGAGGGAATGGTGCTGGCCGCCGTCGACGACACCCGTCGAGAGCGCTGCCGGGAGCTGCTGGCGGCGATGGACGGCGACTACGACCGGCTGACGGCCGTTCTCGGGGTCTGAGCCGCCGCGGGGGCGCCGCGTCCGGCCTGTCGACGTACAGCTTCGTCCGCTCGTGACCAGATACGTGTGACCGTTCTTACGTTAATTTCGGTAGGAACGGTTTTGTACGATGGCGCCGGGAGTCGAGTTGTACTATGTTCGATGACGACAAAGACGGTGTGTCGCGGCGGTCGATACTGCGGTCGGCGGCGGCCGGGACGGCCGGGATGTCGCTGGTCGGATCGGCGAGCGGCCAGGAGTTCGTCCCGGACGACCCAGCGCCGGGCCCGAACGTGACGTTCTTCGGCTTCGACTGCGACCCGGACCGCGAGGAGTTCTATACCGAGGTGTCCCGGGAACCGACACACGACTTCGGCGAGAGCGAGGTGTTCGAACTCGACAGCGGCCGGGACGGCGAGAAGATACAGCTGGCGGTCACGTGGCCGGCGCCGCTCGACGACGCCGAACCGAGCGACGACTACCCGGTCATCCTGCGGGCGACGCCGTACGTCAGCGACCTGCGGGGCTACACGGTCCGGGACTGCATCCGGACGCGGCGGCTGGCGGAGAACTACGTCCAGCAGGGGTACGCCGTCGCGGCGGTGGCCGTCCGCGGGACGGGCGGTTCCGGCGGCTGCATGGAACTCATGGGCCCCAACGAGCAGGCCGACATCGACCAGGCGGTGACGCGGCTCGGCGAGGACCCCAGGTCCAACGGCAACGTCGCCATCATTGGCCGCTCGTACGACGGGACGACGCCGTGGATGCCGGCCCGGAAGGGTAACCCGTACCTGGCGACGGTGGTGCCGTTCAGCGGCGTCCCGGACATCCACGAGCTGATGTACAAGCGCGGCTCTCCCGAGACCCGCGGCTACGCGATTCTCAACGGGCTGTACTACATCATCTCGCTGGCCGAACACGGCCCGAACTCCGGGACGGGCCTGCGGACGTACCTCTCGCGGGCGTCCTGTCCGGACAACTACGCCCGGGGGACGCTGTGGTCGAGTTACGCCGCCGCGACCGGCGAGTACGACCCCAGCGGTTACTGGACGTCGCGGGTGTTGAAGCCGGGCGTCGCCCGCAACTACGAGGGCAGCGTCCTGATGGTCCACGGCCTGGTCGACTGGAACGTCGACCCCTCGCAGGTGTACCCCTGGACGAAGGCACTCCGGGAGGCCGGCATCAAGACCCACGTCTACTTCGGGCAGTTCGACCACCGCTACCCCGACGACGGCCGCATCAAGAACGACGATGACGAGCTGACGGCGGCGTTCAACCCCGACTGGGCGGACTTCCTGTTGAAGTGGTTCGAAAGCGAGCTGAAAGGTCGTGACCCCGCGGCGATCGACGACGTGATTCCGGACGAGACGGACGACTCGACCCCGACGGACCCCTTCGCGGCGCGGGTCAACGCCCAGAGCTCGGACGGCAACTGGTACACGGCCGACGAGTGGCCGCCCGCGGAGGCCGAGCCGACGAAGCTGTACTTCGGGACGGACGGCGACCTGCGGACGGCGCCGAGCGAGGAGACCGGCCAGGAGACCGTCTACGTCGACCCGACCCAGTCGTACAACCCCCAGCCCGGCTGTGACGCCTGCGTCACCGTCGAGTCCGAGCCGTTCGACGCGGACCTCCGCTTCGCGGGCGAACCGGTCGTGGAGGTCACCGTAACGCCCACCGGCCCGGCCAACCACCTCACGGCGCACGTCTACGCGGTCGACGAGAACGACGATACCGACCGGCTCGGCTGGGGCCAGGTCGACCTCCGGTACGCCCAGGACCGCGACGACGCCGGCACGGTCGTCCCCGGCGAGGAACTCGACGTTCGGCTGCCCATCGAGCCGCTCGACGCGGCCGTCGAGACGGGCCAGCGGCTCGCGGTCGTCCTCAGCCAGGGCACCGCGGCCGGCCGGGTCGAGTCGCCGACGCCGACGCCGGTCGAAGTCGAGACCGGCGGCGACAACGGCCTGACGCTGCGCGCCTGGGGTGCCGACCTGCCGTC
>PXSC01000082.1:5075-5882 GCA_003023535.1 Halobacteriales archaeon QS_9_70_65
CCGACGAGACGGGCTACTACCGGCTCGGCCCGGCGGAGATTCTGCTCGCAGAGCGGACCGAGGTCCCCGGCACCGGCGGCGAGGCGTTCGTCGTCGGCGTCGAGACCTAGCGCGGTTAACCCCACCGTCGGTCTCGATCACGGCGAGGCGTATCGCGTCGTACCATCCTCGACGGGGCTCACGCACGCTCCAGATAAAGATTCTTTAATATTTAGGATTTAGCTCGAGTCATGCAATTAAGACTCAAGGGTGAGATACACTCCGCGTTCAGATACACGTTTGCCGCCTCGATGGTATTCCTATTTCCATTCGATGTGAGGGACGTATACCTCGATCCGCTCGTTACCTACAACACATTTGTGTATGAGGTACTAGCCGAGGCTCTCATTATCTTCGTGGGTGTTTATATATGGGCTGTTGCCATTGGAAATGCGACCAATCTGGTAACGTCTTCGCAACGCCCGGAAGGTGGATGAAATCGCCGACCGGATGACTCGATATCCCGCAGAGCCAATCGTCGGGTGTCGTCGGAACTTGGGACCGGTACCTCTGTGGTGGGATGAAGTGGTGTGCCGACGACCGACCCCGCCCCGAGAGTAATCCACTCCGGGGTGACCGTGACCGAGGGCGACATCGTCGTCGGCGCCGAGACCCGACCGAACCGCCCGCTTCGAAATTCTTTTCCGTGTTTCGCGGGAACCAGCGGGTAACGTACCCATGGACGTCGAAATCATCGAGGAGGACGAGAACCCGATGCTGCACCGGACGGACGTCCGGTTCCAGCTGACCCACGAGGAGGCGACGCCG
>PXSC01000083.1:0-2878 GCA_003023535.1 Halobacteriales archaeon QS_9_70_65
AGAACTCCCCCGACAACGCCCTCATCCGGCTGTACGAACGGTACATCGGCGAACCGGAAACCGAGACGGACGTCTATCTCGGGTTCGGGCTGTTTTTCTGTGCGATCGGCTTCGCGGTCCTCGGGCTGTCGCTGTTCGCCTACGGTGCCTCCGTCTACGGCCTCCGGGCCGACGGCTACTTCGCCGTGGCGCAGCCGGCGTACCTGCTCGGAATGTTGTCGATCCCGCTCGCGCTCCTGGGCGTCATCGTCCTCCTGCCGAACGAGCGGCGCATCGAGTGGATCGGCGCGGCGGGCGTCGCCGTGACGCTCGTCGCCGCCGCCGTGTTCGTCACGTACTACCCGAGCGAGTGGTTCGAGTTCGGGACGACCCAGACGCTGTTGGTCGTCGGGACCTACGCGGTCGGACTGGCGGTCGTCACCGCCGCGACGGGGACGGCGCTGGTCGCCTACCGCCTGGAGCAGGTCCGGGCGCCGGTGCCGTCGGAGATCGACCCCGACCGGGAGTCGCCGGGCGAGACGGTCAGCGACGAGCAGGTCGAAGCCGATATCGACGAGGCGATGTCCGACGTCGACCTCACCCTCGGCGGCATCGAGCGGGAGGAAAACCGCCAGCTGGAGTTCAACACGGACTTCGCGGACGAGGCCCTCGGGACGGTCGACGCCGAGCCGGACCGGACCGTCAGCTCCGGCGGCGTCGACGAGAACGTCGAGGGGCTCCAGCAGCTGACCAGCGGCGAGCCGTCAACGGCGACGAGCGAATCGACCGTCGACGACGAGACGGCCGCGCTCAACGAGCTCAAACAGCAGAAAGAGCGGGACGAGGTGCCGGTCGACCCCGCCGAAAACGCCGGACCGTTCGCCCGCCTGCTGTCGCGGCTCGGGTTCCGGTAACCTCTCGATCGGAGTCAGCACGCACATTTATTTGGCTGGCCGCCACGCTCTCGGTCATGGCAAAGGGCCTCGACGTCGGAACGATGAACATCATCTCGGCACGACAGGACGGCGCGGACACGGTGTACGTCCAGCAGCGGAACTCCTTCGTGGAGATCGAGTACTCGGACATGGCCGAGCAGATGCTGTCCCGCAGCGACGTCCTCCACATCCGGAAGGACGACCAGGTGTACGTCGTCGGCGACGACGCCCTGGACTTCGCGAACATCTTCAACAAGGAGACCCGCCGGCCGATGCAGAACGGCATCCTCTCCAGCGACGAGAAGTCCGCCATCCCGATGATGAAGCTCATCATCGAGCAGGTGGTCGGCGAGCCCGACCGGCACAACGAGCGGCTCTACTACTCCTCGCCGGCCGATCCGATGGACTCGGACATCTCGACGCTGTACCACCAGAAAACCCTGGAGTCGCTGCTCGACGACATGGGCTACGACGCCGAGCCGATCAACGAGGGGATGTCGGTCATCTACTCGGAGCTGGCGGACAATTCCTTCACCGGGCTCGGCATCTCCTTCGGCGCCGGCATGACGAACGTCTGTCTGGCCTACTACGCGGTGCCGGTGATGAAGTTCTCCGTGGCCCGCGGCGGCGACTGGATCGACACCGAGGCCGCCCAGGCGACCGGCACGCCCGTCGACAAGGTCACCTCGATGAAGGAAGACGACTTCGAGTTGAACTTCCGGACCGACGTCGGCGGCGTCGAGGGGGCGCTGTCGATCTACTACGAGAACCTGCTGGACTACGTCATCGACCGCATCGTCGAGGAGGTCGACGAGGAGGACGTCGAGGAGGGACTCGACGTGCCGGTCGTCGTCACGGGCGGCACCGCCAGCCCCGACGGCTTCGCGGACCTCTTCCGGGACCACCTGGACGGCGCCGACCTGCCGTTCAGCATCAGCGGCGTCACCCACGTCGAGGAGCCGATGTACAGCGTCGCCCGCGGCGGGCTGGTCGCCGCCCGCTCCGACGAGGAAGAACAGCAGGCCACCGCCGACCCCGCCGAGCCCGCCGACCCCGCCGAAGCCGAGGACTGACCCGCCGGTCGCCAGCCATCAGCCGCCGCTGCTCGCGACGCCCACCCGGATCGTCGTCGTCCGCTGACGCCCACGTTCGTCCGCCATCGGCCGCCGCCGCTCGCGACGCCCGCCCCACCCGCGCGGATGAACGCCTACTTATATCGCCGCCCCCTCCGGGACGGTATGGAACCACGGGACCTGTCCGCGCACGTCGCCTACCAGGCGGGCCGCGGCGTCGAGGAGGTCGCCCGCGAGCTGGGGACGGTCCACGCCTACCCCAAGGCGGCGGCGACGGACCTCCGGGAGCGGCTCGCCGAGGAGTGGGGGGTCACGCCGGCACAGATGTGGCTCGGCAACGGCGCCGACGGCGCCCTCGACTACCTCGCCCGGGCGATGCTGCGGCCGGGCGACCACGTGCTCGTGCCGGCACCCGGCTTCTCGTACTACGAGATGAGCGTCCGGTACCACCACGGCGTCGTCGATGAGTACCCGGTGCACAAGAGCGAGGAGTTCGCCCAGGGTCCCGGGACGGTGCGGTCGGCCTACGACGGCCACCGGATCGTCTACCTGACGAGCCCGCACAACCCGACCGGCAGCGAGATACCGCTGTCGGACGTCGAGACGATCGCCGAGGAGACCGACGAGGAGACGCTGGTGCTGGTCGACGAGGCCTACGGCGAGTACACCGACCGCCCCTCGGCGGTCGGGCTGCTGGCCGACCGCGAGGACGTGGCGGTCCTGCGAACGTTCTCGAAGGCCTACGGGCTGGCGGGCGCCCGCATCGGCTACGCGATCGTCCCGGAGGCGTGGGCCGACGCCTACGCCCGGGTCAACACCCCCTTCGCGGCCTCGGAGCTGGCCTGTCGGGCCGGGCTGGCCGCCCTCGACGACCGCGCCCACGTCGAGCGG
>PXSC01000083.1:2956-8296 GCA_003023535.1 Halobacteriales archaeon QS_9_70_65
CCTGCGGCACGCGGGAGGGCACCCGCCGGGCCGTCGAGGTGCTGAACGAGGTCGTATGAGGGTCGCCGTCACCGGCACCCCGGGCGTGGGTAAGACGACCGCCGTCGAGGCGGCCGACCTCGAGCTGGAGGTCGTCGGCCTCAACGACCTCGTCCGGGAGGCGGGGCTTCACGAGGGCGCCGACGACGAGCGCGGCAGCCTGGTGGCCGACCTCGACGCCGTCGGCGAGCGGCTCGCGGGCCGCGAGGACCTGCTCGTGGAGTCGCATCTCGCCCACCACCTCGACGTCGACCGCGTCGCCGTGCTGCGGTGTCACCCCGAGGAGCTGCGCGGGCGGCTGTGCGACCGCGGGGAGCCGGCGACGACGGCCGAAGAGAACGCCGAGGCCGAGGCGCTGGACGTCGTGCTGTCGGCGGCCGTCGAGGCCCACGGCCTCGAGGCGGTCTACGAGATCGACACGACCGACCGGGTGCCGGCGGCGGTCGCCGCCGAGATCGAGGCCGTCGTCGCCGGCGACCGCGAGCCGTCGGCCGGCGAGGTGACGTTCGTCGACTACCTATGACCCTGGACAGGCTCCGGCCGGCGCGGCGTACACCGTCGCCGGCCGCTCGGCCGCCGGCGTCGGGCCCGACCCGCTGTTCTACCTGTTCGGGGCGGTGCTGGTGTTTCTGAACGGCTGGCTGGACCTGCTCGACGGCGCCCTCGCGCGGCGGCAGGGCACCGACTCCCGGGCGGGGGACCTGCTGGACCACGTCGTCGACCGCTACGCCGACCTCGTCATCGTCGCCGGGCTGGCGGCCGGGACCGACCGGTACGCCCTCGGTCTTCTGGCGGTGACGGGCGCGCTGATGACCTCGTATCTCGGAACGCAGGCGCAGGCGGTCGGCCTCGAGCGGGTGTACGGCGGCGTCGTCGGCCGGGCCGACCGGCTGGCGATCACGGGCGTCGTCACCGCCGTCGCCGCCGCCGCGCCCGGAACGGTCTACGGCCTGACGGCCGTCGGCTGGCTGCTGGTCTTCCTGGCGGTCGTCGGCCACCTGACCGCCCTCCAGCGGTTCTACCACGCGATGGCCGCCGTCGCGTAACGGGACGGTCGATGCTTTCGTGAACGTCTTCACGGCCGGAGTCGAATCGCGTCGTGGCCGTTGCGCTCCGACGGCCCGCTCGGGTGCTGCAACGCTCGGGCACCTCTAAAAAGAAGCGTCTCAAGGAACGGGTCTGCCCCTGCCATATCCTGTATAAGATACGGTAACGTTCCTATCGGTATCCTTTCGAGGACACCGTAACAGTTAGGTCCGTGGTTCGCCTACGGATGGATGATGGCTGAACCGGATCGTGATACAGCGACGGGGCGCTTCAAGCCGAAATATCCCGACGAGGCGTTTCTCGAAGCCGTGCAGGAACACGAACCTGCAGCCACAAACGAAGTGGCTGAGGCGGTAGGTATCGCCCGACGAAACGCACATTATCGGCTCGAAAAGCTGGCCGACGCGGGACAAGTAGAAAAAAAGAAGATCGGGAACTCCCTCGTATGGAGTCTCGGCGTGGAGAACACAGCATGAGCACCGGATCGCACGCGAACCACGACCCGCCGACCGGCACCACGATCACCCTCGTCCGCGGCGAAGAGTGGTGGGTGGCGACGGACGAGGAAACCGGCGTCACGACCCAGGGCAAGAGCCGACAGACAGCACTCGAAAACCTCGATGAAGCCGTCGCCCTCTACAAGGGCGATGCTGGTCGTGAACCCACCGACGAGGAGTTACGCGACATCGGAATTGATCCCGAGGACAACGAACCTGGCCGGGGGGAGCTACCAGACATCCTCAAGTAGTGAGCCGCCGATGGTAACGCGGGATTTCTCCGGCGACGACATTGTGAAGATACTCGTCAACGTGGGGAACTACTACGTCGACCGTATTCGTGGCGATCACATGGTGTTGAAGTGGGAGCCGCCAGCAGATCACGACACCGGGCCACGAACGGTGTCGGTACCTCGCCACGATAGTCTCGACATCGGCACGCTCCACAAGATCGCCGATCAAGCCGGCGCGAAGGACTTCGACGAGTTCTGCGAGTGGATCGATCGGAACCGGTGATACCGAAGGGCAGCCCGAACACGTCTGCGAAGCCGACTCACGAAAAGGATTAAATCCATCGGAGGCTTTCGCTTCGGTACGCGGGGCTTCGGGCCAAACGTCGCCCCGTTTTCAGGATACTGCTACCATGCTCGATAGGGTGAAAACATGACGGGGAGCGAACCGGTCCAGTGCGAGATGTGCGGCACGGAAACGGGGTCGCCGAAGACGGTCAAGATCGAGGGCGCCGAACTCGAGGTGTGCGACGACTGCGCCGACTTCGGCACGGAGGTCCGCACCGAGGAGACCTCCTCGACGTCGACGAAGTACTCCACGTCCTCGTCGTCCGGGTCGTCGTCTTCGTCCTCGTCTTCGACGTCGGGGTCGTCGGGCGGCGGTGGCGGCGGCGGCAGCCGCCGGGACATGTTCGACGAGATGGACGAGGTCGTCCAGGACTACGACGACCGCATCCGCGACGCCCGCGAGAGCGAGGGGCTCACACAGGAGGAACTGGCCGACCAGCTCAACGAGAAGTCGAGTCTCATCCGGAAGCTCGAGCGGGGCGACGTCCTGCCGAGCGACACCGTCCAGCGGAAGCTCGAGAAGTCCCTCGGCATCTCGCTGTCGGCGGCCGGCGGCGGCGACGACGCCGAGTGGTCCAGCGGCTCCGCCGGCGGCGGCACCACGCTCGGAGATGTGGTCAAACGGAAGGACTAGTCTTCGAACAGCACGTCGTCGACCTGCGGGTTGACGACGACCCGTTCGGTGCCGTCGACCGACTCTTCGAGTTCGACCGCCAGCAGCTCCGACCCCTTCTTCGGCGTGTACGTCCGCTCGACGACCGTCCCCGGCCGCGGCTCGCCGCCGACCGACACCCACACGCGGCGTCCACTCATGGCCCCCAATTGTGGCTCGCGGTTCGTGTATGCGTCGGTCGCCGGCGTCCCGCGGCCACGGGCCGGACCCGAGCACTACGGAGGACTATAGAGCCACCAGGACGGCCATTAGCAACCGTTTTCTGCCCGTCGAGACTGCGAACCGATGATGACCACCACGGACGGGGACGCCGAGCGGTCCGGCGGCGACCGCGTGGAACCACGACGGCCGATCACCCTCCGGTCCAACCTCGTGCGGTACGACGACGATTCCGACCGTCGGACGGTGTACCCGGAGGGACTGTCGGGCGTCGCCCGGATGTCGGCGTGGCTGACCGCCGACGACGACGCCTTCGTCGACCTCGAGAGCGCGCGCTGATCGGGCGGGGGCCGTCGCGAACGGGTAGCTATTTTGGCCCTCGGACTCGCGTTACCGCCATGTTCGTCCTCGTCAACCTGAAGGCGTACCCCTGTGACCCGGTCGCGATCGCCGAGGCCGCGGCGACGGTCGCCGACGACGCCGGCGTCCGCGTCGCCGTCGCCCCGCAGACGGCCCACCTCGAGGCCGTCGCCGCGACCGGCGTCGAGACGTGGGCCCAGGACGTCGCGGCCGTCGACCACGGCTCCCACACCGGCGCGCCGCTGGCGGCGGCGGCAGCCGACGCCGGCGCCGCCGGGACGCTGCTGAACCACTCCGAGCGCCGGCGCACGCTGGCCGACGTCGACGGGGCCGTCAGGGCCGCCGAGCGGGCGGGCCTGGAGACGGTCGTCTGCGCCAACAACCCGCGGCAGGTCGCGGCCGCTTCGGCCCTGGAGCCGGACGCCGTCGCCGTCGAGCCGCCCGAACTCATCGGCACCGGTACGCCGGTGTCGCGGGCCGACCCCGAGGTGGTCACCGACTCCGTCGGCGCCGCCGCGGCCGTCGGCGACGTACCGGTCCTCTGCGGGGCGGGCATCTCGACCGGCGACGACCTGGCGGCGGCGACCGACCTCGGCGCCGAGGGCGTCCTCCTGGCGTCGGGGGTGGCGAAGGCCGACGACCCGCGGGCGGCGCTGGAGGTGCTCGTCGAGCCGCTGCGGTAGCGCGGCTCGGGTCAGGCCCCCGGCCAGTCGTCGAAGGCGACGTCGGGGTCGGCCTCGTCGGCCTCGCCGGCCTCGGCGTCGCCGGCCGCGCCACCGGTGCCGCCCCCGTCCGTCGCGTCGCCGGGTGGATCGACGTGTCCGAGGAAGGTCGCCTCGACGGCCCGGACGAGCCGGTCGTGATCCGAGGCGTCGCCGAGCCGGTCGTCGGTCTCCTCGGCGATCAGCTCCGGCAGCGCGTAACCGTGCTGCCCGCGGGCGACGTGGTCGACGAGCCCCAGACGCCGGAGCGACCGGTTGGCGGCGTAGGCGTCGGTGCGGTCGCCCGACCCGCCGGCGGCCGCGTGGGCCTCCTGTGGCGTCGCCGGGCCGTCGGCGCGGTAGCGGCGCAACATCTCCCGCTCGGTGTCGCTCAGCTCGTCTATCTCCCGCCGCAGGCGGTCCGCGAGCGACTCGTCGGGCCGGAACACCGACGAACCTTCGCTCGGCGCGTTCGGGTCGACGTCGGGCGCCGGGGGCTCCGATCGCCCGGGCGGGTCGTCCCCGCTCGTCGCGCCCAGTTCGGCCGCTCTGGTTTCGGCCACCTGCTCGATCAGGCCGTCGACGGGTCCGCTCGTCGGCTCGTCGTCCGTGAGTTCCGACCGCTCCGGGGCACCGCCCGCGTGCTCCTCGGCGGCGTCCGGCACCGGCGAGGGGGTCGGCTCCCGCTCGCCGTCGCGGACCGCCTCGAGGTCCGCCCGGAGTTCGGGGTCCCGGCGGACCGCGGGCGGGTCGTCGAGTTCCGCCTGGGGTTCGGCGACCGAGGCCGCCGACAGCGGCCGGCCCGTCACCTGCTCCATCATCGCCCGCGAGAACCGGTCGGCCATCCGCTTGAGGTCCTGTGCTTCCGACAACTGCTGCTCGAGGTCGCGGATGCGCTCGTCCTTTCGCTCGAGTTTCCGCTCGAGTTCCGCGATGCGGTCCTCACGTCGCTCCTGGACCTCGACTATCTCCTCGAGTTCGCCCAGCAGGTCGCCGCTGACGCTTTTCAGCTCCGGCCGCTCGAAGTCCTCGAGACCGGGCGTCGCGCCGGCGTCGAAGGTCCGCTTGCGCTCGAACTGGACGACCTGGACGTCGTCGTTGTAATCGGTCTGTAAGAAACACTCGCCGTCGTCCATCTCCTCGATGTGGTCGGCGTAGTCGCCCCCGAGGATGCGGCCGACCACCTTGGTGTCGTTGTTCCAGGTCAGCCGGTGCCAGACCATCCAGTCGCACTGGGTGATGAAGTCCTTCTTGACGTCGGCCGGCCGCTGGCTGATGCCGACGAC
>PXSC01000084.1 GCA_003023535.1 Halobacteriales archaeon QS_9_70_65
GGACCTGCGGGTCATCGGCGTCCTGCTGCTCGTGCCCCTGCTGGACGTGATGCTGCTCGTCGTGCTGGCGACGCGGCTCGGCCCGGTCCCCACCGTCGCGATCGTCGTGCTGACGGCACTCCTGGGGCTGCTGCTCGTCCGCGCCGAGGGCCGACACACGTCCTCGAAACTCCGACAGAAGGTCGCCCGCGGCGACGTCCCCACCGACGAGCTCCTCGACGGCGGGCTGTTGCTCGTCGCCGGGGCGCTGATGCTGACGCCGGGGCTCGTCACCGACGTCGTCGGCCTGCTGTTCGTGCTGCCGCCGTCGCGGTACCTCATCCGCGGCGCCACGAAGCGGTACGTCGTCCGGCCATACGCCGACGCCAAGACCGGCGGCCTCGCGAGCGGTAACGTCTACGTCGGCGGCTTCCCGGGCGACGGCGACGGCGAGACGGTCCCCGGTGACGGTGGCGGCGACCACGTCGACGTCGACGAGGACGCCTACGAGTTCACCGACCCCGACGACGAGGGTGACGACCCCGACGCCGGCGGACCCGGCGAGCGATGACCGACGGCGCCGCCGTCCGTCGAAAGAAACGTTTAAACGAGCCACGGCGCTACGTCCGAGTGCGCCTACCTAGGGCCAATAGCTCAGCTAGGTATGAGCGCTCGGCTGATAACCGGGAGGTCACCGGTTCAAATCCGGTTTGGCCCACTCCCGGCGCGGCTCGGCCGTCTGCGCCGTGTCTCGAGCCGTTCTTCGCTCGTAGAGCCACGGGTCGAAGACCGCCGACGGGACGCTCGCGCAAAGCGCCGCCCTACGCGCCGGGTTCGAGGACGACCCGGAAGCGGGCCTCGTCGTCGATCATCCGTTCGTAGGCCGCCGAGACCTCCGACAGCGGGAACGTCTCGATTTCCGGAGCGATGTCCCGGAGGGCGCTGAACTCGAGGGTATCCTGGGAGTCGCGGGCGTGGCCGGAGGCCCACCCTTCGACGCCGGAGCGGGCGCCGACGAGTTCCGCGCCGTCGACCTCGATTGGGTC
Organism: Halobacteriales archaeon QS_9_70_65; assembly: GCA_003023535.1. The sequence continues at coordinate 1,026 of PXSC01000084.1, forward strand.
GCCGGGGACGCCGACGACGACGACGGAGCCGTCGAGGCCGAGCCCGCCGACGACCGAGCTGATGGCCTCGCTCGCCGGCGCCGTCGCGAGGACGACCGACGCGCCGCCGAGTTCCTGGAGGCGTTCGGCGGGGTCGGTCTCGGTCGTGTCGAGGAAGTGGTCGGCGCCCAGTTCCAGCGCCAGCGGCTCCTTGTCGGCGCTCCGCGAGAGGGCGACCGTCTCGAAGCCGGCGGCGTGGGCGTACTGGACGCCGAGGTGGCCCAGCCCGCCGATGCCCTGGACCGCCACGAGATCGCCTGGCCGGGCGTCGGTGTTCCGCAGGGCGTTGTACGTCGTGACGCCGGCACACAGCAGCGGCGCGGCGTCGGCGGCGTCCAGCGTCTCCGGGACAGTTGCGACGGCCTCCGCCGGCACCGTCGCGTACTCCGCGTAGCCGCCGTCGTAGGTCAACCCGGTGATGTCGCCGTTCTCGCAGGCGGTGAACTCCCCGCGGCGGCACGGTTCGCACTCGAAGCAGTGGCCGCCGTGCCAGCCGACGCCGACGCGGTCGCCGGCGGCCAGCCGCTCGACGCCCTCGCCGACGGCGTCGACGCGGCCGGCGATCTCGTGGCCCGGCACCCGCGGGTACGTGACGGCGGGGTAGGTGCCCTCCATCACGAAGGCGTCGCTGTGGCAGATGCCGCAGGCCTCGACGTCGACCCGGACCTCGCCGGGGTCCGGCTCGGGCACCGCACGCTCGACGAGTTCGAACTCCGCACCGGGTTCGGATACGACCGCCGCCGTCATCTGGTCCGACATGCCGGTCGGTAGGCGGCGGTCACCGTGGTACAGCGCGGAAGCCAACGGCTTCAGCCACGAGAGGAAGCGCGTACGCTCCAGTACCCCATCCATAGAAATCCTGCCGTTCTGACTCCCCGATCACCGACCATTAAGTGCCAGCTAGCCCTCTAATTTAGCACATGGTGGAGGCCACGCGGACGGTTCGCATCCCGCTCATCGTTCCCGCCGACCGGCGGGACGACCTTCACCAAACCCGACCGAAGTACCAGTACTGCCAGAACAGAACTGTCGAGTACTGCTGGCCGGACACGCCAACGCAACTCAATGACCTCGTCACAGACAAAGGAGACGCGGAGGCTGCACTCTACGACCAGCTTCGGAAGGACACCGACGGCCTCCATGCCAACCTTGTCCAGAAAGCCATCAAGGACGCCACCAGCGCAGTCGGCGCCGCTAAGTCCAACTGGGAAAGCGGCGACCGGGTCAGCGAACCCAACTTCGACGACGCGGACGATCCCTCGTGGTCGATGACCTACGACAAGCGGGCCGCCACCTACCACCGCTACAAAGTGTCGCTGGCGACCGTCGACGGCCGCCTCGAAGCCCGCTACGTTCTTCCCCGGGAACTTGACGGCACGCCGTACGCACAGTACGTCCTCGACCGGCGGTGGTCATTCTCGACGTCGAAACTCGTCTACGACGGCGAGCGGTTCTGGCTGCACGCCGTGATGAAGCGCCACTACACCGCCTCCGAGGCGGTCGACGAATCAGGTTCGAACACGCATAGCGGGGACTCCACCAGAGTCCTCGGCGTGGATTTGAACGTCGACGGCTACAGCGCGGTGACGTCTGCTGGCGGCTTCTACGGCAATGCCGACCACCTCAACCACCGCCGCGAACGGTTCGAATCCCTGCGGGCGGAGCTCCAGCAGACCGGCACGCGATCGGCCCACCGGCGAATGAAACAGCGGAAAGATAATGAGTGGCGGTGGTTCGACCAGTACGCCCACGATGTGGCCAACGGAATCATCGCCGACGCCGTCCAGGTGGGGGCGACCCACGTCGCCTTCGAGGAGCTGACCCGTATCCGCCAGCGCATCTCCGACCTGCCGAAGTTCCAGCAGTGGTTTTTCCGGCGGGTCCAGGAGTACGCCGAGTACAAGCTCAAGGAGTACGGAATCGAGTGCCGGCAGGTGAACCCACGGAACACGAGCCGGGGGTGTAGCCGGACAGATTGTGACTGCGTGTCGACGGTGAATCGGCAGGAGAAAACCTTCCGGTGCACTGCGTGCGGGTACGAGGTAAATGCGGATTACAACGCTGCAAAGAACATTGGCTTCGCTGTTCTCGACGACCTCAGCGATAGTGCGGATGTCCCGACGGGCCACACGCGCTCGTCTGGGAGGGCCAGAAGTCAGCTGGCCCTGATGTCGGGGACACTCACCCCGGCTGGCGGGTTCGCCAGCAGAGAGTGGGAGTCCACCGACAAGCCCACGGCTTCAGCCGTAGGTAGCTGACACCAGAGGGTGTCGGTCGCGGCCGGCCCCGCGGCGCGGCGACCGGATGGCTGCCGGCCGCCGTTACTGGAAGGCGGTGATGACGTCGTCGAGTTCGGGTACCAGCGCGTGGGTGACGTCGGTCGTCGTGACGATGCCGGCCAGACCGTCGTCGCCGGTGACGGGGAGTTTCTTGATACCCTCGTCGCGCATCCGCTCGCAGGCGGTCTCGACGGAGTCGGCGGCGTCGACCGTCGTGACGCCTTCCGTCATCACCTGGCCGACGCTCATGCGGTCGACGTCGCGTTCGGCGCCGACGGCGTCGACGATGTCCGACTCGGTGACGATGCCGATGGGATCGTCGCCGACGACCAGCGACCCGATGTCCTCCCTCGTCAGCGTCCGTGCGGCGTCCGCCACCGACGTGTCGTAGTCGACGGTCCGTACCGGGCTGTTCATGACCTCTTCGACCGGCCGCTCGAGTGTGTCTTCGTGCATGTGTCTGGGGGCGCCTCGAACGCCCACGTGTTACGTTCCGTGTGACCAACACACAATAAAACGACCGGCGTCCGCCCGCCGGAGCCGCCGGAGCCGGCGGTGCGGGCCGACGAGCCCCCGGTATCCTGCCGGTTACGAGTCCTCGTCGTCGAAGTCGAGGGCCACGCCGTTGATGCAGTAGCGCTTGCCGGTCGGCTCGGGGCCGTCGTCGAAGACGTGGCCGAGGTGGCCCTCACAGCGGCTGCAGATCACCTCCGTGCGGGTGCGGCCGAGGCTGTGGTCCGGCTGCGTCTCGACGGCGTCGCTGTCGGCGGGGTCGTAGAAGCTCGGCCACCCCGTCCCGGAGCCGAACTTCTCGTCGCTGGTGAACAGCGCCTGCCCGCAGCCGGCACACCGGAACGTGCCGTCGTCGTCGACCTCCAGCAGCTCCGAGGAGCCGCGCGGCTCCGTGCCCTCGTTTCTGAGCACCTCGTACTCCTCGTCGTCCAGTCGCTCGCGCCACTCCGCGTCGGTCCGTGGGATGTCGTCGCCGGATTGCTCGGCCATAATCGATGTTCGTGCGCCGGCGGTTAAACCCCTGCGTGGTTGCCCGGGGGGTCGACACGGCCGCCTCGCGCGGCGTCGGGCTGACCCGCTCACAGCAGCGACGCGCCGAGGACGATGACCGAGAGGTTGTTGGCGAAAACGAACAGCCCGGCGGCGATGAGACCGCCGAGCCACGCCTCGAAGCCCCGGGCCAGGAACCACGCCTCGAGGCCGCGGGTGCGCCGCAGCAGCCGTATGTACGCCGCCAGGAGCCCGACGGAAATCGCGAGCGCCGCGAGGTTGACGGCGACGAGAGGGGAAACGCCCTGTGTCAGCACGGCCCGGACGAACGGGTTCGACTCCGCGGCGGGGCCGTACAACGCCGCCGCGTACAGCGTCGTCAGCAGGTCGAGCGTGAGCAGGAGGTACAGCGCCACGCCGGTCCACGACCAGTACTCCCGGAGGTGGTCACGACCCACCCGCCAGTCCGACTCGACGTCGACGGTCCAACCCATATTCTTCCGTACGGACGCAAGGTAGTATTACTACCGCCGGTCGTATCCGGACTTTCATATTGCCGGACCGCCCGCCGTCGAGCCGCCGGTAACGGCGGCCAGTTCCGGCCGGGGGCGAACCGCAACGCCTGAACCGCCGGGTCCGCTACAAGCGGGCATGACCGACGCCGACGCCGACCTGCCGGGCTGGGCCGCGGGGATACTCCTGCTGTCGGGGACGATCGCCACCGCCGGCGTCGCCGACTACCTCCTGTCGAACAGCGGCTACGAGTTCCTCGGAATCTACGTCTGGGCGGCCTGCTACGCGGGGGCGCTGCTGGTGGTCTGGGTGATCTGGCTCCGGGACCTCGAGCTGACCGGGCCCGCCGACGGCTGACTGCCGGAACGGGTTAACGGAAGGGTTAAGACCGGAACCGCGCCATATCCGCTAGGGATGCTCGAATTCCCCTTCCCCCTGCAGGTGGTCGACGGGATTCTGCGCCAATACAGCGTCGCACACGCCATTCTCCTGTTGTTTCTCGGCGCGGTCGGCGTGGGGGTCGTCAAGAAGTCGATGCGGCTCACCGGGCTGCAGTTCACCGTC
>PXSC01000085.1:0-1966 GCA_003023535.1 Halobacteriales archaeon QS_9_70_65
CGCCACGAACGTCGTCGCCATCACGGTGCTGTTCGCGCTGAAGACCGGCCGCGGCCTCTACGTGACCGTCAGTCTCGTGCTGGCCATCATCGGCTTCCTCTCGACGGTCGCAGTCGCGAAGTACGTTACGGCGGGCGACATCATCACGCGACGGGAGTGACAATGACCGGACACACACCACCGACGAGCGGACCGGGGGCGCGAGCATGGTAGCGTCCGGGACGGTCCAGAACGCCACGGTCGTCGTGCTGGTCGCCTTCGGGGTGTTCTTCCTGGCGGTCGGTACGGTCGGCCTGCTCCGGTTCCCGAACGTGTACAACCGGATGCACGCCACAAGCAAGCCGACGACGCTGGGCACCGCCGCCGTCTTCCTGGCGGGATTCGTCAGGTTCGGTCCCGGCGGGGCCGGCCTGGCGTCGCTCATCGGCATCGTCTTTCTGTTCCTGACGGTGCCGACCGGCGCGCACATGATATCGCGGGCCGCACAGAAGACCGGCGTCGAGTTCCTCGGCAGCGTGACGTGGCCGACCGAGCGGGACGACTAAAACGGTAGTATTCAAATAGGGATTGAGGAATCCAGAAAGCCCTCGGCGCTCTCGACTCCCGGGATTCGCTGTGCTCCTCGGTCGCTTCGCTCCCTGTGGTGCTTGCGTCGTCCAGGTTCGCCGAGAGCACCTCGCCCGTTCAGTCCGCCAGGGTTCGGCTTCCTAGCCGGCAGAAACTGGCTCGTCGGTCGGTGCGCATCCGAACACCGCCATTAGAGCAGACCCCGCAGCCGGCCGAGTAGGCCGCCGGAGACGTCCTCGCCGGCCAGGTGCGCCAGCACGGCGTCGGTGCTGTCGGGGACCGGCTCGGGGTCGGCGCCGGCCGCGGCGGCGGCGTCGGGGTCCTTCAGCAGGTGGCCCGTGGTGAGACAGACCACGTCCTCGCCCGACCCGACGACGCCCGCCTCGCGGAGCTTCCGGAGGCCGGCGACGGAGGCCGCCGAGGCCGGCTCGACGCCGACGCCCTCGTCGGCCAGCGCGCGCTGGGCGTCGGTGATCGCCTCGTCGGAGACGGCGACGGCGGTCCCGCCGGTCTCGCGGATGCCAGGGAGGGCCTTCGGCGCGTTGACCGGGTTGCCGATGCGGATGGCCGTCGCGACGGTCTCGACGTCGTCCCACCGCTCGATGCCGTCGGCGCCGTTCTCGACGGCCTCGACCATCGGCGCGGCGCCGTCCGCCTGGACGCCGGTGAGCGTCGGTACGTCGCCGGGCGCGAGGTCGCCGCCCCGCACCAGCTCCCGGAAGCACTTGTAGAGGGCGGCGGTGTTGCCGGCGTTGCCGACCGGCAGGACGATCCGGTCGGGGAACCGGCCCTCGTCGGCGTAGAACTCCTCGAGGATCTCCAGGCCGATGGTCTTCTGGCCCTCGAGCCGGAACGGGTTCAGCGAGTTCAGCAGGTACGCCTCCCCGCGGTCGGTCAGCTCCTGGACGATGTCGAGACACGAATCGAAGTTGCCGTCGACCTCCAGGATTCGGGCGCCGTGGAGGCTGGCCTGGGCGATCTTCCCGGCAGCGACCTTCCCCCGCGGCAGCAACACGAGCGTTTCGAGGCCGGCCCGGGCGCCGTAGGCCGCCAGCGCCGCCGAGGTGTTGCCCGTCGAGGCACACGCCAGCCGGTCGACGCCGACCTCCTCGGCGACCCGGACGCCGACCGTCATCCCGCGGTCCTTGAACGAGCCGGTGGGGTTCATCCCCTCGTGTTTCACGCGGAGGTTCCGGACGCCGACGGACTCCTCGAGTCGGGGCACGCGGTGCAGCGGGGTGTCGCCCTCCGGGAGCGTGACGCCGGAGTCGAACGGCAGGGCGGCGTCGTAGCGCCACACGCCCGACCCCTCGAACTCGTCGAAGGTAGGGTGGCTCCCGTAGCGCACCTCCAGCAGCCCGCCGCACTCCCCGCAGGTGTACCGGACCGCGTCGAACGG
>PXSC01000085.1:1996-11684 GCA_003023535.1 Halobacteriales archaeon QS_9_70_65
CACCTCCGTCCGGACGATGAGCCGCTCCTCCTCGCGGAGGCGGTCCAGCAGCTCCTCGGAGTCGTACTCGCCGGCTTCGACGACGGTCGGGCCGCTCATACCGGTGCTAGGGGTGGCAGCCACTTGATGCCTTTCGACCCTGATGCGTTATCGTGTCACACGACGTCCACGGACGTGCGCCGTCGACCGTCTCCCGTCGGGCGACTGCGCCCGCGACGGGCCATGCCGGCCCACCACCGAACGACGATAACGCGGCGACGCGCCGGTCGACGAGCGGCCGCCGGGCCGGGCTGCGGTCGGAGAACGGCGAGTTCGTCATCTACGACACGGAGCGGCGACGCCTGAGTCCGGTCCGACGACGCCGTCTCGCCGACGACGGCCTAATCGTCGGGGAACTCGTCGATACAGTCGTGGACGTAGTCGGCCCACTCCTCGAAGGTCTCGTGCATCATCGCGCGGGCCTCTTCGGCCGGGGTCGCGCGGTACTGGTAGACGTGGCCGCCGCTGTCGAGCAGGCGCCGCTGTCGGTCGGCCAGCCCCTTCTCACGGAGCGTCGACAACCCCCGGTTGACGTTGCTCCGGTCGCGGTCGACGGTCTCGGCCAGCTCCGCGACGGTGCTGTCCGGCGCCTCCAGCAGCTCCACGTACAGCCGGCTCGGCGTCGAGCATGAGATCTCGGAACCGGGACGTGTCCGGGTCGGACTGCATACCACACGGTGCGTACCGGCGGGCGATAAATCCACCCGCTGCCGCGAGGTACCCTCGTCACCGCCGCGAGCGCTGCACTCCACCCCGCGGGCACCCCGCCGCCGCGTCAGTCGAGTAGGTGGGCCAGCAGCGCCTTCTGTGCGTGCAGGCGGTTCTCCGCCTGGTCCCAGACGGCCGCGCGGTCGCTTTCCAGCACCGCGTCGGCGATCTCCTCGCCGCGGTGGGCCGGCAGACAGTGCATCACCGTCCGGTCGCCGGCGAGGTCGTCATCGACCCGGAAGCCGCCGGCCTCGAAGGCCTCGAGCTTGGCCTCGCGGTCGCCCTCTTCGCCCATGCTGACCCAGACGTCGGTGTAGACGACGTCGGCGCCGTCGACGGCCGCTGCGGGGTCCGTCGTCGTCTCGGGGGCGGCACCCAGCTCCGCCGCCCGGTCCAACACCTCGCCGTCGACGCCGTGGCCGGCCGGCGTCGCGACGGTCAGTTCCAGCCCGACCATCGCCGCCCCCAGCACGAGCGACTGACAGACGTTGTTGCCGTCGCCGACCCACGCCACCTCGGCGTCGAAGCCGCCGAACCGCTCGCGCACCGTCAGCAGGTCCGCCAGCGTCTGACACGGGTGGGCCGCGTCCGTCAGGCCGTTTATCACCGGGACGGTCGCGTACTCGCCGAACTCGACGACGTCGTCGTGGTCGAACAGCCGGGCCATCACGACGTCGACGTACCGCGACACCGCCCGGGCGGTGTCTCTGACCGGCTCGCCGCGGCCGAGGTGGATGTCGTCGGGTCCGAGGAAGATCGCGTGGCCGCCGAGCTGCGTCGCGCCGGTCTCGAACGACACCCGCGTCCGCGTCGACGGCTTCTCGAAGATCATCGCCAGCGTCCGGCCGGCCATGGCGTCCGGCGCCCCGTCGGCCTTGTAGTCGGCGGCCCGCTCCAGAACGGTCGCCAGCTCGTCGGCCGTCAGGTCGTCGACGGTGAGGACGTTCATCACAGGCGGGTGGCGACGGCCTCGAGGACCGCCACCGAGCGGTCGAGCGCCCGCAGCGGGAGCCGCTCGTCGGGCGCGTGGTCCAGCGCCGAGTCGCCCGGGCCGTACGTCGCCATCGGGCAGTCCCAGGCGTCGGCGTAGACGTTCATGTCGGCCGTCCCGGTCTTCCGGAGCAGCCGCGGCTCGCCGCCCCGCTCGCGGATGGCGGCCCGCAGCGCCCGCGCGACCGGCGTTCGCGCGCTCTGCATCGTCGGCTCGACGGCGTCGGTCCACCTAACCGTTCCGGCCGCGAGCTCCGCGTCGGCCAGCTCCCGGACCTCCGCGGTCGAGTACGACGGCGGCACCCGGAGCTGTGCCTCCAGCGTCGCCTCGACGGTCAGCCCCTCCTCGCCGACGCCGCCCTCGACGGCGACGGGCGTCGTGGTCACCCGCTCGAAGACCGGTGCGTCGTCGTCCTCGTCGCCGCCGTCGGTGTCGGCGTCGAATCGCTCCTCGACGGCCGACCACCACGCCACCGCGTCCTGGACGGCGTTGTTCTCCGGCCGGGAGGTGTGGCCCAGCTCCGACGTCGCGACGTAGGTGCCGCTCACCAGCCCCCGGTAGCCGAGCGTGAGGCCGTCCCAGCCCGACGGCTCGCCGTTCACCACGGCCTCGGGCGGCTCGCGGTCGGCGACCAGGTGGCGGGCCCCGCGGGAGTCGGTTTCCTCGCCGACGACGCCGACGAAGGAGACGCCGGTCCGGACCGCCGCGACCGCCAGCGCCGCCAGCGACCCCTTGGCGTCGACGGCGCCGCGGCCCCACAGTACGGGCCCGTCGTCGCCGTCCTCGACCCGGACCGGGACGTCGCCCGGCACCGTGTCGACGTGGGAGGTGTACAGCACCGAATCGTCGGCCGGCGCCCGGACGTTGCCGACCTCGTCGCGGAAGACCTCCCGGCCGCGGGACTCGAGAAACGCGGCCAGCGCCGCGGCGCAGTCGTCCTCCTCGGGCGTCGGCGACGGCGTCGAGACGAGCGTCTCCAGCAGCTCGCGGGCCTCGTCGTCCGGCGAGACGGCGTCGTCGGCCGTCGCGGCGGCGTCGGTCACGTGACGATCGCCTCCAGGGCGTCGACGACCGCGTCGGCGTGGCCGCGGTCGACCGTCAGCGGCGGCAGCAGCCGGACGACGCTGCGGCCGGCCGGCAGCGCGAGGATTCCGTGCTCGACGGCCAGGTCCCGCAGGATGGGGTTGGCGCCGCGTCGGACCTCGACGCCGACCATCAGCCCGTTGCCGCGGACCTCCCGGACGGACTCGCCGAGGGCCGCCCGCAGCTCCGCGACGAGGTAGTCGCCGACGTCGGCGGCGTTTTCGGGTAGCTCCTCCCGCTCGATGACGTCAAGCGTCGCGCCGGCGGCCGCCGACACCACCGGCCCGCCGGAGAACGTCGACCCGTGGTTGCCGGGATCCTCGGCGATCCAGTCCCGCACCAGCGTCGCGCCGATCGGCAGGCCGCTGCCGAGCCCCTTCGCCGTCGTCAGGACGTCCGGGACGACGTCGTGTCTGTCGGCGGCCCACAGCTCACCCGTCCGGCCGAGACCGGTCTGTATCTCGTCGAGGATCAGCGCCGCGCCGGCGGTGGCCGTCTCGACGCGCACCCGCTGGAGGTACTCCGTCGGCACCGGGTTGATGCCGCCCTCGCCCTGCAACGGCTCGATGATGACCGCCGCGGTCTCCTCGTCGACCGCCTCGGCCATCGCCTCGCCGTCGCCGTACGGGACGAACTCCACGTCGCCGGCCAGCGGCTCGAAGCCGTCCTTGTACTTCTGTTTCCAGGTGGTCGCCAGCGACCCCATCGTCCGGCCGTGGAACCCCTGCATCGTCGCGACGATCTTCGAGCGACCGGTGGCGTGACGGGCGAACTTCAGCCCCGCCTCGTTGGCCTCCGTTCCCGAGTTGCAGAGCCAGACGTCGTCGACGTCCCGCGGCGCGACGTCGGCCAGTCGCTCGTACAGCGCCGTCCGCTCGGCGTGGGGGTACGACGCCTGGACGTACAGCAGCCGCTCGAGCTGGTTCGTGGCGGCCTCGACGACCTCGGGGTGGCAGTGCCCGACCGGCGTGCAGGCGTAGCTGGCGCCGAAATCGAGGTACTCGTTGCCGTTCGTGTCGTAGAGGTGAACCCCCTCGCCACGGGCGATGCGAATCGGTTTCTCCGAGAAGACGAATCCGCTCATTGGTGGGATGAAAATTGCGTTTCGGAGGCCGTTCCAGAGGACGTCCCGGAAGCCCTCGCGCTCTCGTGTGCTCGCGGCTCGCTGCGCTCCTCAGTCGCTTCGCTCCTTCCGGTGCTTACTTCGCCGGGGACACGACGAGAGCGCTCGCCCTTCCAGTCCGCCAGGGTGGTCGACGGGTCGTCGGTCGTGGCCGTCGGCTGGCCGAGACGCTGTGGTGTATCGAAAGTGTCCGCCTCGCGATCGGGATGTACTGAAAACGCGGACTCGCCAGACATCATTGCTCACCTCCGAGGGCACCGGGCAGGACGTGTGTGCCGCCGCCCGACAACGCCGACCGGACCGGCTCGTCGGCGTTGGCGTCGGCGACGACGACCTCGCTGGCGCCGCCGGCGAGCGCCTCCTCAGCGGCCATCACCTTCCGGCTCATGAACCCCTCGGCGGCCTCGGTCAGTACCTCGTACTCCGCGGGCGTCTCGACGCGGTCGATGACCGTCGCCGGGGCGTCGGGGTCCCGGTAGACGCCCGCCACGTCGGTCAGCGAGACGAGCCGCGCGCCGAGTTCGGCCGCGACGGCCGCCGCCGCCCGGTCGGCGTCGGTGTTGACGGCGACCCCCTCGTCGGCCAGGTCGACGCCCGACAGCCCGACGGCGTCGACGCCCTCCGCACGCAGCCCGACCACGAGGTCGGTGTTGACGCGGCCGGCCATCGCCATCGTGAACACGTCCATCGTCTCGGCGTCGGTGAACCGGCCGACGACGCCCGACGGCGTCTCGACGTACTCCGGCTCCATGCCCATCCGCTCGAGGGTGTCGTCGACGGCCGTCGAACCGCCGTGGACGACGACGACGTCGGTCCCGTCGTCCCGCACTGCGGCGACGTCGGCGAGGACGCCCTCGGGATCGACCGCGCGAGCGCCGCCGATCTTGACGACGACGGGGGCGGCCGCCGTCATGGTGCCCCCACGGGGTGCAGACCGGGGAACTCCAGGCCGGCGGTCTCCTCGAACCCCAATGCGACGTTCGCGGCGTGGACCGCCTGGCCCGCCGAGCCCTTCATCATGTTGTCGATGGCCGAGAAGACGACCACCCGCTCGTCGCCGGCGTCGAGCTCGAAGCCGACCTCGGCGTCGTTCGACCCGGCGACGGCCTTCGGCTCGGGGTAGCGGTAGACGCCGGAGCCGCCGGCGACCAGCCGGACGAACGGCTCGTCCTCGTAGCTATCCCGGAAGGCGCCCCAGAGGTCGCCCGTCGAGACCGGCGACTCGGGGTAGACGTGACAGGTCGCCGCGGCGCCGCGGGTCATGTCCACCGCGTGGGCGGTGAACGACACCGACGCGCCGAGGAACGCCTCGATTTCGGCCTCGTGGCGGTGGCCCGTCGGGGCGTACGGCCGGACGACGCCGGACCGCTCGGGATGCGAGGAGGCGGCGCCGCCGCCCGTCCCGCCCTCCGAGGAGCCGACCTTCACGTCGACGACGATCCGCTCGCTGCCGTCGAGAATCCCGTCGTCGAACAGCGGCTTCAGCCCCAGGATGGCCGCCGTCGCGTTGCAGCCGCCGGCGGCGATGAGGTCGGCACCGGGCAGGTTCTCGCGGTTCAGCTCCGGCAGTGCGTACTCGGAGTCGGCGAGCAGTTCCGGCCGGTCGTGGCCGTCGTAGTACTCGTCGTAGGCCGCCTCCTCGTCCAGCCGGAAGTCCGCGCTCAGGTCGACGACGGTGTCGGCGGCCGCCCGGAAGTCGTCGATGCGCTCCATCGAGACGCCGTGCGGCGTGCAGGCGAACAGCGCGTCGACCGATTCGAGGTCGGCGGGGTCGGAAAAGCGCAGGCCCATCCCCCGCAGGTTCGGGTGGACGGAGCCGACAGTGCGACTCTTCTCGCTCCGGGAGGTCGCCTGGACGACCTCGAACTCGGGGTGGCCGACGAGCAGCCGCAGCAGTTCGCCGCCGGTGAAGCCGCTGGCGCCGACGACGCTTGCGTCCATCAGGCGGTCACCTCGACGCCCGCCCGCGCCTCCAGCCAGTCGACGACGGCGCCGGGAACGTCGGCGTCGGTCACCTCGTCGAGCGCCTTGAACTCGACGGTGTGGTTCACCTCGTGGACGGTGTACTCCCCGGAGTCGGCGCCGCCGACCTCCATGAGGTCGACCCCGAGCAGCCCGCCGCCGACGGCGTCGGAGGCCCGCTCGACGAGCTCTGCCATCGCCGGCGTCACCGCGAGCTCCTCGGTGTCGGCGCCCTGGGCGGCGTTGGTGAGCCAGTGCTCCGAAGAGCGAGCCATCGCCGCCACCGGCTCGCCGTCCGTGGCGACGACGCGGATGTCGCGGCCGGGCTTCTCGACGAACTCCTGGATGTAGAACACCTTGTGTTCGTAGTGGCCCAGCGTCTCCTTGTGCTCGAGAATGGCCTCGGCGGCCGACCGGGAGTCGATCTTCGCCATCAGCCGGCCCCAGGAACCGACGACGGGCTTCAGCACGCAGGGGTAGCCGAACCGCTCGATCGACTCCATGGCCGATTCCTTCGTGAAGGCCACCTCCGTGGCGGGCGTCGGAATCCCCGCTTCGGCCAACACGAGGCTGTTGTGGGCCTTGTCGGCACAGACCGCCGCCGTCTCCGGGTCGTTGACCACCGGCACGTCGTAGGCCTCGACGAACCGGGTGACGTACCGCGACCGGCTGGTCGCGAGACACCGATCGACGAGGATATCGACGTCCTCCAGCGTCGCGGGCGGCCCGTGGACCCCGAACCGTTCCTTCCGGACGTCGACCTTCGTCACCTCGTGGCCGCGATCCCGCAGCTCCCGCAGCAGGAGCTTCTCGTCGCGGCGGATACGCGAGTACAGCACCCCGACGTTCATCGCGACCCCTCGCGTGTCGCCCGCGGGCGACGGTCCGTGCCGGCGGTCATCGCTTCACTCCCCCCAGTCCTCTTCCAGCTCGGGCGCCGTGTCCAGCTCGACGGGGTCGTCCCCGATGACCTCCAGCTCGGCGCCACAGGTGGCGCAGTCGACGATCTCTCCGACCTCGACGTCGTCGTGCAGGTCCACGTCGCCCCCGCACTCGGTGCATTCCGTCATCGTGCACACTCCTCGCGCCGGGACGCACTTAATTCCTTCGAACATGTCAGCAGTGATTCAGGACGAACTACGGTCTGATCGCGTTTCAGAGGACACCTCGCGTCGCTTCGTTGATTCGATATCAGTATTCTGGTAGTACGTCCCCGGGAAGGGACGGCGGTCGTCGCTCAGGCATACGCCGCCACCTCCGTCGCCAGGTCGTCGGCGGCCGCCGACAGCGCCGCCCGGCGGTCAGCGACCGCGTCGCCGTCGGCCGCGATACCGTCGCGGGCGTCGTCGAGCGCGGCCGCGACCGCCTCCGGGGCCGGCCCGCCGACCGAGTCGCGGGCGGCGACGCTCTCGGCGGGGTCCAGCGCCGCCTCGACGGCCTCGCGGTCGACGTACGCCGTCAGCGGCTCCGACAGCCGGTCGGCGGCGGCCGACGCCACCGCCTCGTAGTCGTCGCCCCGCTCGGCGGCCGCCGCGACCACCTCGTGGGCGGTCCGGAACGGCACCCCCTCGGCCGCCAACAGGTCGGCCACGCCGGTCGCCGTCGAGAACCCCTCGCCCGCGGCGGCCGCAAGCGTCTCGACCCGCCAGTCGGCCGCCGCGACGGCGCCGGCGGCGACCTCCGTCGCCTCGCACACCGCGTCGACCGCCTCGAAGGCGTGGCCGTGGGCCCGCTGGAGGTCACGGTTGTACGCCCGGGGCAGCCCCTTCAGCGTCGACAGCAGGCCGTTCAGTCCCGCCGCCGCGTCGCCGGCCGTCGCCCGCACCAGCTCCATCGTGTCGGGGTTTTTCTTCTGCGGCATGATCGACGACGTCGAGGCGTAGTCGTCGTCGAACTCGACGTGGCCCGCCGAGGCGCCGACGACCAGGTCCTCCGCCAGCCCGGACAGCGTCGTCGCAAGCGCCGCGACCGCGGCGGTCGTCTCCACGAGGAAATCCCGCGCCGAGGCGGCGTCCATCGAGTTCCGCACGAGGCCGTCGAACCCCAGCAGGTCGGCCGTCCGCTCGCGGTCGACGTCGAACGGCGTCCCCGCGAACGCCGCCGCCCCCAGCGGCGAGCGGTTGATTCGGCCGTAGGCATCCAGCAGCCGCGCGGTGTCGCGGGCCAGCGCCGACTCGTAGGACGCGAGGTGGTGACCCACCGTCGTCGGCTGTGCGGGCTGGAGGTGGGTGTACCCGGGCATCACCGTCTCGACGTGGGCGGCGGCGACGTCCGCCAGCACTTCCCGGGCCTCGACGGTCGCCTCGGCCGCGTCGAGGACGTCCGTCCGGAGCCGGTACCGGATGCAGGCCGCCACCTCGTCGTTCCGCGAGCGGGCCGTGTGCGTCCGGCCGCCGCGGTCGCCGACGCGATCGACGACCGCCGTCTCGATCGCCGCGTGGACGTCCTCGCCGTCCGGCAGGGCACCGTGGCCGGCCCGCTCGATTTCGGCGAGCGCGCCGAGAATCGCCGCGGCATCGGCCTCCCCGATGATACCCTGCTCGGCGAGCATCACGACGTGGGCGCGGTCGACCGCGAGGTCGGCGGCGAAGATGCGTTCGTCGGCCGCCAGGCTCGACAGGAAGCCGCGGGCGGGGCCGCCGCTGAACCGCTCGCGGCGGACGACGTCTCCCCGGTCGTCCCGCTGGCCGTCCGACGTCTCCGGGGCCGTCCGGTCGGTCTCGCTCGCGTCGCCGCGGTCGTCGTCGCTCATCTCACTCCCGGTCGGTGGCGTCGGCCAGCCGCCCCTGGAAGCCGTGGTACTTCGCGACGCCGGTGGCGTCGGCCTGTTCGATGTCGCCGGTCACGTCCTCGGTGTCGAAGGAGGAAGCCTCCGCGGAGTAGACCGCGTGCTCCGAGCTGCGGCCGACCGGGCGGGCCTGCCCGCCCTCGAGCCGCACCGTTACGGCCCCGGTGACGCGGGTCTGCGTCTCCTCGACGAACGCCTCCAGCGCCCGCATCAGCGGCGCCTCGACCAGTCCCTGATAGCCCTTCTCCGACCACTCGTGGTCGACCCGCTTCTTGAACGCCCGCTCCTCCCTTGTGAGCACGAGGTCCTCCAGCGCCTCGTGGGCGTTCAACAGTACCGTCGCGGCGGGGTGTTCGTAGTTCTCCCGGACCTTCAGCCCGAGCATGCGGTCCTCCATGATGTCCGAGCGGCCGACGCCGTAGGCGCCGGCCAGCGTCTCCTCGCCCGGCGCCGCGGTCCACTCGTAGATCTCCTCGCCGGGGACGTGACCAGGCTCCTCCAGCTCCGAGCCCTCGATCGAGCGGCTCCAGAGGTTCGTGTCGATGCTGTAGTTGCCCTCGTCGCCGCCGGAGACCGGCAGGTCCCGCTCGGCGGCGTACTCCCGTTCGAACCCCCGGGTGAGCCCCAGCTCCCGGACCGGCGCGATGACCTCCATGTCGGAATCGCGCCACACCGCCTCGAACCGGAGCTGGTCGTTGCCCTTGCCCGTACAGCCGTGGGCGAGGCCGGTGCAGTCGTGTCCTTCGGCCACCTCGAGGATGGCCGCGGCGATGACCGGCCGGGCCAGTGCCGTCCCCAGGGGATAGCCCTGGTAGGAGGCGTTGGCCCGGACGGCCTCGAAGCAGCGGTCGGCGAACGCCTCGGTGGCGTCGACGACGTGGTGTTCGAGGTCGAGCGCCTCGGCCGTCGCCTCGGCCTCGGCGAACTCCTCGGCCGGCTGGCCGACGTCGACGGTGACGCCGACGACCTCGTCGTAGCCGTACTCCTCCTCGAG